>NZ_JANEWH010000193.1:0-6855 GCF_028069715.1 Kluyvera sp. Awk 3
GGATGAAAAATAGCCAGTCGAAAAGTGGTGGCTCAGAAAGGCAAAACGCCGGCACGAGGCCGGCGTCTTGTTGTTATCAAAACGTGGGTTGCAGATTACTCAGCAACAACGTTGATGATAACTTTAGCGAACACTTCGCTGTGAACCTGGAAGTCCACTTCATGCTCACCAGTGGTACGCAGAACGCCGTTCGGCAGACGAACTTCGCTCTTAGCAACTTTAACGCCAGCTGCAGTTACAGCGTCAGCGATGTCGCGAGTACCGATGGAACCGAACAGTTTACCTTCGTCGCCAGCTTTAGACGCGATGGTTACGGATTCCAGTGCGTTGATCTGCGCAGCACGAGCTTCAGCAGCAGACAGAACTTCAGCCAGTTTGGCTTCCAGTTCAGCGCGGCGTGCTTCGAAGAATTCAACGTTTTTCTTGGTAGCAGGAACAGCTTTACCCTGCGGGACCAGGAAGTTACGAGCGTAGCCCGCTTTAACGTTAACCTGATCACCCAGGCTACCCAGGTTTGCTACTTTATCAAGCAGAATAACTTGCATTACCTTATCCTCTCAAAGTCGTATTAATGGACCGTGACCGATTACTGATGACGATCAGTGTACGGCAGCAGGGACAGGTAGCGAGCGCGTTTGATAGCGCGTGCCAGCTGACGCTGATATTTTGCACGGGTACCGGTGATACGGCTCGGGACAATCTTACCGCTTTCGGTGATGTAGTTTTTCAGCGTAGCGATATCTTTATAGTCGATCTCTTGAACGCCTTCCGCGGTGAAACGGCAGAACTTGCGACGACGGAAATAACGTGCCATATGGCTAGTCTCCAGAATCTATCAATTCAATCTGCTCGGCATGCAGTACCATTTTGCTCAGGCCATTCTTTGCTTTGTGGCAACAGATAAAGCCCTGCACGGTGACTGCGCTACCGACCGTTATACTGTGAGTAATGGCCTGGTTTTCCTGCCCGCTGATTATTACAGGCATTTGGCACCACGCCTGCCGGTGAAAACCGGCTTCCTCCTGCACAGAACGATGCTCAAGCACGAACTGGCAATGAGGAATTCCTGATGGACTGACCTTTCGAAGGGGCATCCTGCACACGGTGCCGGACAACACCAGACGGTTGGTCATCAGAAATTACTCTTCAGAATCCCCAGCTTCAGCATCATCTGCGGTTTCGTTAGCGAAATCATCGCGACGTTCACGACGCTCGTCTTTCGCTTTAACCATCGGAGATGCTTCAGTAACAGCGTGTTTAGTACGCATAACCATGCTGCGGATAACGGCATCGTTGAAGCGGAAGGTAGTTTCCAGCTCATCGATCACTTCCTGCGGCGCTTCAACGTTCAGCAGAACGTAGTGAGCTTTGTGCAGTTTGTTGATCGGGTAAGCCAGCTGACGGCGGCCCCAGTCTTCCAGACGGTGGATCTTGCCTTCTGCACCAGTGATGGCAGCAGAGTAACGCTCGATCATACCCGGAACCTGTTCGCTCTGGTCAGGATGGACCATAAAAACGATTTCGTAATGACGCATCGAATTGCTCCTTACGGATTATTCAGCCTCCTGTCTGGGTCAGCCGCGGCCCATGGAGGCAAGGAACGTGTTAAAGGGCGGCTGAAAAATTGACGCGTCATAATACTTGCCTCCCCCCTGAAACTCAAGCTAATTGCACAAAAAGTTCGCACAAAGCGTGAAGTTGATCTAAGTAGATGATTTAAAATTGAACAGTAACGGATGATGCATTTTTTTGAACGACAGCATCAGAAATGGTCGCGATACATCCGCTAAAGAGTGATTACACTTAAATCAGAAGCCCCCCACCACCACAGGAGAGCAGAGTAACCGTCAGGACCGTGAGTCAGGAGTCGAGTATGAAAAACATCATGATTGCCATTATCGCTACGCTACTGGTTAGCGCCAGCGCACAGGCCGCCATTAAGATCGATGGCCGTCAGGCGCGTAACATGGACGATGTTCACAGCCTGGGGGTTATCTATATCAATCATAATATCGCCACTGAGCAAGAGGCCGATCGGGCGCTCAGTCAGGAAAGCGATGCTCAGGGAGCAAAATACTTCCAGCCAATCCTGGTGCATGAACCGGGCAGCGACGGCTTGATCCACGCCAGCGCCGCGCTTTATCGCTAATAGCGATAAAAAAGGCTCCGGAATCAGACCCGTCACATCCCAGGGATGTACAGATTCCGGAGCCACATTAGTACCGCCAGCTACTGTCCGTAGTAGGCATTTGGCCCGTGTTTACGCATAAAGTGTTTATTCATGAGATAGCCGTCGATGGGGCTGAGCGCTGGGTTAATCCCGCGCGCAATCCACGCCATTCGAGCCACCTCTTCCATCACCACGGCGTTATGCACCGCATCGTGCGCGTCCTTACCCCAGGCAAACGGGCCGTGCTGATAAACTACAACGCCTGGCGTATGCAGTGGCTCAACGTCGCCCAACGTTTCAATAATCACCTTACCCGTGTTCAGCTCATACTCCCCCTGCACTTCAACCTCGCTCAGGCCGCGGGTACAGGGTATATCGCCAAAGAAGTAGTCGGCATGAGTGGTGCCCAGCGCCGGGATAGCCAATCCGGCTTGCGCCCAGGCCGTGGCGTGAGTCGAGTGGGTATGCACGACGCCGCCAAGCGATGGGTAGCGTTGATATAGCGCCAGATGCGTGGCGGTATCGGAAGAGGGCCGAAACCGCCCTTCCACCACGTTTCCAGCCATATCAACCACCACCATGTCGTCCACGCTCATCGTCTCATAGGCGACGCCGCTGGGTTTGATCACTATCACGCCGCGCTCGCGGTCAATGGCACTGACGTTGCCCCAGGTAAAGGTCACCAGCCCGTAGCGCGGCAGATCCATATTGGCTTCAAACACTTGCTGCTTTAGCGTTTTCATTATGCCGCCTCCAGCAAACCGGCGCGGGCCATCCGCGCTTTCACCCAATCGCGGGCTTTCGCCACTTCCGCCAGCGGATCGGCAGCCGTTTCGCTCCACATTTCAATCAGATAGGGTCCACAGTAGCCGCTTTCCCGCAGCGTGGTGAAGCAACGTTCGAAATCGACAACGCCTTCACCAAAGGGCACGTTCTTGAACACGCCGGGTTTCGTGTCCTTCACGTGTACGGCCACAATGTGCCCCATCCCCGCCTGAAGCTCCATCTGCACATCGTTATCCCACGCCGACAGGTTGCCGATGTCGGGATAGAGCTGGAACCACGGATTATTGAGGTAGTGCGCGTAACCCAACGCTTTGCTGATCGAGTTCATCAACGGGTAATCCATGATCTCCATCGCCAGCGTCACCTGCGCACGACTGGCCATTTCAACGCTCTCTTTGAGCCCGTCACGGAAGCGACGGCGCGTTTCATCGTTCGCCTGCTGGTAGTAAACGTCGTAGCCCGCCAGTTGAATTACCCGAATGCCGATATCCTGGGCAAACTGGATGGCTTTACGCATGATCTCCAGCCCCTGGTTGCGAACGGCGTCATCTTCACTGCCGAGCGGGAAACGGCGATGGGCGCTCAGGCACATCGACGGTACGCGCACGCCGGTTTCGGCAATCGCGCTCACCAGCGCTAAGCGCTGCTCGCGGCGCCAGTCGAGACGCGCCAGGCGCTCGTCGGTTTCATCCACCGACATTTCAACAAAATCAAAACCCAGCGTTTTCGCCAGCCGCAGACGTTCGAGCCAGCACTCCCCGGCAGGGAGCGCTTTTTCGTAGATGCCAAGCGGCGTTTGTTTCGACAACATAGGCCGCTCCTTAGCCCCAGAGCTGAGCAATAGAACGCTTAAACTGACGCGCCGCTTCCACCGGGGATGCCGCATCACGAATGCTGCGCCCGGCGATAAAGACGTGGATTGGAATGCCGGCGAACAGCGGCAGGTCTTCCAGTGCCAGCCCACCGGTGACGGTGACTTTAAAGCCCATATCCGCCAGACGCTTAATCGCGCTGATATCCGCGTCACTCCACGCCACGCCCGCGGCCTGCGCATCGCGACTGCGGTGATAGACAACCTGCTGAATACCCGCATTGCGCCATTCCTGTGCCTGTTCCCAGGTCCAGAAACCGGTTAACTCGATCTGCACGTCGCCGCTAAACTCTTTCGCCACCTCCAGCGCGCCTTTGGCGGTGTTGATATCAGCACAGCAGATCACGGTGACCCAGTCGGCGTTGGCCTCAAAACACATACGGGAGAGAATTTTGCCCGCATCAGCGATTTTGGCGTCCGCCAGCACGATTTTATGCGGGTACAGCGCCTTCAGATCGCGGACGGCACGTACGCCTTCACCCACGCAAAGAATGGTGCCAACCTCGATAATATCGACCTCTTCCGCAATCAGGCGGGTGGTTTCATAAGCGTGGGACAGCGTCTGGTTATCCAGCGCCACCTGCAACATTGGTAATGACATTTTGATTCTCCCTTACACAGCCGCCGCGGTGGCGCTATCGATTAAATCCAGTACATCCTGCTCGCTGCGGCAGGCGCGTAAACGGTCGAAGTTAGCTTCATCTTCAAACAGATTGACGATCTGCATGATGCCGTCTTCCTGATGCGTGCGGGCATCTACCGCCGCCAGGGTAATAAGGATATCGACCGGATCGTTATCTTCATGGTTGAAGACCAACGGTGTTTTCAGCGTGACCAGCGCAAAGCCGTTTTTCTTCACCCCTTCCTCTGGCCGGCCATGCGGCATGGCCAGGCCTGGCGCAATCACAAAATAGGGGCCAAAACGCTCCACGCCGTCGAGGATGGCCTGGAAGTAGCGAGGCTCAACCACCTCGGCCCCCACCAGCAGGTCAACGCCCAGTTTGACCGCCTCCTGCCAGCTGTTCGCTTCTGCCTGCAGGCGGATGGAATGATTTTCCGCCAATGAATCACGTAGCTTCATGACTGACCCTTACTTAACGTCTTTCGGAAAATGCGCGTTGATCACTTCCATCAGCTTCGGGCCAAAATCAGCCGCCGAGAGCATGTTGCGCACCCCTACCACGTATTTGTTGCCGGAGACGGTGATTTCGCTCGCCACATGGGTGGAGGCAATAATGATATCGGCTCCGCTGAGTTCACTTTTGTACTCGCCGACGGCGCAGCTGTTTACCGTATGGTCTACGCCCTGCTCTTTGAGGAACTGGTCGACTTTCATTTTCATAATCATGGAGCTGCCTTGCCCACAACCACATACAGCCAGAATACGTACGGTCATAATCACACTCCTTAGTGAGCAGAAACTTCTGCCATTTGTTTTTGTGCATCTTCCTCGGCGCGCAGGCTGCGGCCAGCGAAGAACATATAAGCCAGGGCAATCACGATAATGACGGCCATAAAAATCAGCCCAATGGAGGCAAAGCCCTGCATCATCGGTGGTGCCAGAATCGACCAGTCAGCCATGCCCATCCAGGCGCTCATGCCGGTGAGTTTCACCGCCCACACGCAACCGAAGATTTCAATCATCCCCATCACCAGACAAATTTTGAGCGCCGCTCGCCAGCCGCCAAAGTGGTTCGCGAACACGCCAATGGTGGCGTTGGAGAAAAACATCGGGATAAAGCCAGGAATAATCAGGATGGAAGAGCCGCAGGCCACCAGAATGCCAACGGCAATCAACTGGCCGATGGTGCCCCACATAAAGCCCCACACCACGGCATTCGGCGCAAAGCTATAGATGGCGGCGCAGTCAATCGCCAACACGGCGCCGGGGATCAGCCGCTGCGAGATGCCGTTAAAGGCCTCCGAAAGCTCGGCGACGAACATGCGTACGCCCTGGGTAATGATGAAAATCGCCACGGCAAACGAGAAGCCGGTTTGCAGGATATAGATAGACCAGTGGGTCTTACCGGCCATGGCCTGCACCACGTCAAGGCCGAAGGAGAGCAGAATGGCGCCGAAAAAGACGGTCATCACAATCGCCGTCGAGACGATATTGTCATGGAAAATATTCAGCCACCCCGGCAGTTTTAACTCTTCAACGCTCTCCTCTTTTTTACCGAGATACGGCGCTACCTTGTAGGCAATCCACGACGCGAACTGCTGTTGGTGGCCGATGGAGAAGCCGCAGTTGTCCGTCACTTCCTGAGTCGGCTTGTACATCATGTTGGAGGTAATCCCCCAGTAGAGCGACACCAGCACCGCGGTGCAGATAATGGTGGTCCACATGGAATAACCACAGATATAGAAGAACACGGCGATAAGCCCGGCCTGCTGGAACATGATGTGGCCGGTGAGCATGATGGTGCGGATGCCGGTAATTCGCCGCAGCAGCACGTAGCAGATGTTCAGCGCCAGCGCGAGCAGCACCGCATATCCCACCCAGCTATAGGCCTCGCCCATACGTTCAATGGTCGCCATCATGGATGCGTAGGTATCGGAAATCGCGCCGTTGATGCCATAAACCTCAGACATTTTTGCCACCACCGGTTTAAAGGTGCTGGTCAGAATGCCGGAACCCGCCTGCAGCAGCATAAAACCGATAATGGTTTTGATGGTGCCCTTGATAATCACGCTCACGCTTTTACGCAGCAGGATGTAGCCGATACAGGTCACGATACCCAGCAGCAGCGGGGCGTTGGTCATCACCTGGTTAAAAAAGACGGTAAAGATGTTGTAGAGGATCTCCATAACGCTCTCCAGTAAATGAGGATGCTGAACCGACAGCCCTGTTCAGCCGGGTGCTAAACACTCTAATAATCAAAAATAATCACAACAAGATTTAATTTGATTAAGTGTGACGGACGCCGCAATAATAAGCTTATGCTTAACATGGAATAGTGATCTCTTGAGAAAAAATAAAAATAAACAATATAAATCAATAAATTAAAAATAAAACATAGACTAACCA
>NZ_JANEWH010000194.1:0-6772 GCF_028069715.1 Kluyvera sp. Awk 3
ATATAACACTTTTTCCATATCGATATCATCATCCCCCTCTTTGCCCCCTCCTTTCAACGTAAAAAACCAAAATCCCCAACAAACTCAATCACCTTCCCCACCAACCACACTGCCGCCAGCCCATCGGTGATTACCAGAGTCATCCGATGAAGTCCTAAGAGCCCGCACGGCGCAAGCCCTGCGGGCTTTTTTGTGTCTGCAATTTGTCCCGCGAAGTCCGAAGAGAACTCATTAAATCCGAACCTTTTAGGCCAATTAATAGGCCCAACGAAAAGCTCTACTTTTTCGTTAGGTCTAAACGCACGGTGACGGGCTTACTTTGTTAATAAAGTCCCGTAGTAGTAAGCTCTGGCAGTTGCATTATGATCAGCTTCAGACAAACAAATGCACCTATGCAGCCTCCGGCTGATAGGTACGAGCAAGATAATAAAGGACAAGAAAGCCCGATATAGCACGATGGCAACCGAGGTGGATAAACACATTTTCCCGGCAGAGCCTACAAGATGGCGTTTAACAGGCCTGCCGCTGTTCATCAACTGAACATCCCGGCAGGCGCGCTTACACTCAGAATGCGGAACGTAGTGATAATTCAAAAATGATCTTTTCTGCCTGACAAGAGAAAGTGACAGAAGCGTCCAGTTTCACCTCGTTATCGACGTTCAGAATCTGATACTCAACCTCTGGATTCCCATCCGATGCCGCAGCAGAAGCCAGTTTCTGGATTTTAGCGACCGCTAGCTCCGCTTCATTTTCCGTTGGAAAAATTCGCTCGATTTGAAAGGTACAATCGTCATTTTCAATAATTGTACCAATATCGATTGCACATCCCTTGGTACTGCACTTATCAACAACATCTTTCATAATGATAACCTCGTATATTTGCTCTCAGGATAGGACGCTACCGAGGGAAAATCCATACTTTTAGTGCGTAAACCGCCCGGTCGCTTACGATACGAACTGCCGTGAACGAAGCTCACCTTTGCCTCCAACGGTCATAACATTCATTCAAAAGCCAGATGATTCACTTACAGTTTATTCCTGGAGACGCATAATCTCTGGTATGCCAACCTTGTTTATGCTCATAACACTGAGATCGTTAGATGAGGATATTATGAAAAAGACAATGATTGCATTATCTGTACTTATGCTGGCATCACCGGTTTTTGCCGCAACGACTCACGCAACTGACGACACCGTAGCCGCAGCACAGGAAAACGCCAACACAGCGAAGGAAAAGCTGCATCAGGCGCAGAATCAGGGTGAAGAGCTGAAGCTGAAATCGAAACATGCCGCCGAAGGGAAAAGTGACAGCGTCGGCAGCCAGGTCAGCGAGGGTGCGCAGAAAACCTGGCATAAAACCAAGGAAGGAACGGAAAAAGGTTGGGATGCCACCAAAGAAGGCGCTCAGAAAGGCTGGGATAAAACCAAGCAAGTTAGCCAGAAAGGCTGGGACGCCACCAAAAAAGGCGCTCAGGAAGGCTGGGATAAAACCAAAGACGGCGCCGCAGAACTTGAGAAAAAAGTCAGCGAGTAACCGGACGTTCATACAAAAAAGCCGCATCAGCGGCTTTTTTTACATCGGTCTGACCCTTTTAAGACGGCAGATCAATTCAACGATGATAGGGGCATCTCGCCCTTCCCCATTAATTATAAACCAGCGTAAACGTCGCCATACTGTTCGCCGTCCCGGCGTTAACCACCGCGCCAGTCTGCACGTAATGGGCAGAGAAATTTATCCGCTCGGCGCTGGCGGCGTTGCTTGCCGTAATCGTCTTCAGTACCGGAAGGTTCGTAGCTTCATTAATACTCACCGCCGTTCCTTCTGCAGGCGCTGATGCGCCGTTGTTACCGTAGTTCAGCGCCACACCAACGCCGCTGGCCGCCGCGCTGGTCTTTGTGAGCGCCAGAATATTCGGCTGCCCGGACGTATCCTCCACGCCAAAGAACCCCATCCGTACCTCCGTCGGCTGCGAGCAGTAAACGGGAATAGCAAACGTCTGGGCGCGCCCACCGGTCGTCCCAATGCCTTTAAATTCAGATTTATTGACGGAGCCTAACGCCACGTGAATCGTGGACGTGGTGACCTGGCAGCTACCGCTGGCGCCGATATCGACGTTAAGCGCCGACAGCCCGAGGAAAGTTGGCGACGTACTGGTCGTGGTTTGCCCCGATGCCAGCTGCAGTTCCATAAACAGCTTCCCCACCTGCGGCTGCGCATCAACGTTGGTATGATTGCCCCCGGACAGGTTCACCTCGCCGGTTTTGTAGAAAGTGATATACGCCTTAATGATCACCTCTTTCATGCCAAGCAGCGTAGGCATATCGGCACTATCGCAAATGGTCGTCGACTCGTTCCCCGCCGGAGACGAGCTCCCGTCAATATAATGCACCGGACCGCCATTGCACTGGAACCCAAGCGAGTAACCCAGACCGTTGAGCTTGCTGGCAAAAATATGCACGCCATTCACGGCGATCGCCGCCCCCTGGGTATCCATCTGCTGATATACCAGGCGCTTCCAACCCGCGGCGGGAACCGTTAAGTCGCAGGTAAAGCGTATACCGCTACTATTATCGGCCATTGAACCGGACATCTGCGAATTGAGCGGCAGCGAAGGCAGGTATTTGATGTTCTGCGTATTCACCGTCATATCGCCGATGGTATTACTGCAGTTTTCCGCCCAGGCTTGCGAGCTATTCAGCCCCGCGATGAACAGTATAAAAACGCAAATACGCCGTAACCCGATGTACATACTCAAGCCTTTTTATATACAGACCGCGTTCACCGTTTTAACCGGATTACGCTGTTGGTTGTTGGGAAGATGGAAATGGACCGCGCAGCTTTGCGAGACATGGCCGACATCCCAGCGCACAGCCAGGATGCCTTCATCCGGAACGCCGCTAAGATACACCTGGCCTTGCTCTGCCACGATCCCCGATGCCGCGCCGTCCACGCCAGAAAGCGTTGCGCTAGCACCAAACGGCAGCGGGCCGTTTTTGCCTCGAAGCGTAAACAAGACGCGCTGACCAATATGCGTCTGATAATCAGCCTCTACGATCGCGCCGCCGCCGGGGATCACCGTTTGGCCTTCCAGTTCAACCTCGGTTTCATCCGCCATGGATTCGGTATCCAGGCTAATATCGTTTTTACGATACGCCGTGAGCGTCGGCACGATGGCATAGCCGCGCCAGTCGGTGTGCAGATCGGTGCCATTTTGAATCGCCACATTGTCCGCGCCAGGAGCGCGAACGATGGCAAAACTGTCGCCGGTATACTGGCCGAAGGTAATGCCGTGAGGATGCGCCACAATGGAGCCAGACGCTCCCCAGTTAATCTGGCTGGAGGTTTTATCGCGCTGGTAGCCAAGCTGCGCTTCGCCATAGCCGCCGCGATAGTCCAGCGATACACCGCTGTTGCTACCCTGACCATTATTGCCATAGCCCTGCTGCACGGTGTAATAGAGATTATTCTTCTCCAGCGCTGAGCCATACAGCGAAGCCTGCTGTGAGGCATAACCGTTGTTATTGGAGGTGGTGCTGTAGCTAACGGAGGCATCCGGCAGCACCGGGCCTAACGGGATATTGAGGTTGAAAGAGAGCGAACGATCGTTTTTATTGCTTTGCGACGACTGCGTATAGTAATAGCCCACCCCCCAGGAAACGCTGTGCCAGGCGCTATAGAATCCCACATGAACGGTCTGATCGTGGCGCGGGGAATGCCAATACGTTTGCGTCCAGGCAGAAGCGGACAGGCTACCTGCGCTCCCTAAGGTTTGCGACAGCGAGATCTCTTCACGATTCCGCTTGTTGTCCGTTTCGCCATAGCGCCCCTCGAGGGCGTTGGCCTCGCTAAAATCGTAGTACCCGCTGGAAGAGTAGCGGTAGCTCGCCAGGCTCAATGTCGTGCCGGTAGTCACGAAGTCTTTTTGATACTGTAGCCGCGCCGAATGCCCGTTATAGCGCTGTTTTGACGGCGTGCGGGTGACCGCGCTGGTGTAATCAGCGCCCAGCGAGCCCAGTACGCCAAATCCGCGCCCCGCGCCGGCCGACCAGGATTGGTAATCCTCCGCAATCTGCGCGCCGCCGTAGAGCGTCACGCCAGCAGGTAGACCGTAGAACAAAGTGGACTGCATAAACTGCGGACGGCGTGTCTGCGCCTGCGCCGAATAAAAACGTCCCGCACTGACGCTGTATTTTATGCGCCCCTGACGCAGCATAAACGGCACCGCTGAAAACGGTTGGGTAAATTGACGCTCTGAGCCATCGCTCTCTTTGACCGTCACGTCCAGATCGCCGCTCTGCGAAGTCGGGTACAGATCGTTAATGACAAATGCGCCCGGCGCGACAAAGGTTTCGTAGATGACATAGCCATGCTGAGAGACCGTCACTTTGGCGTTACTGTGAGCCATGCCGCGAATTGTCGGCGCAAAGCCGCGCAGGCTGTCCGGAAGCATCTCTTCGTTGGACATCAGTTGAATGCCACGAAACTGCACGCTGTCGAAAATATCACCGCTGGTATAGGTGTCGCCCATGCGCAGCTGACTCTGTAAAGCGCGCACGTCATGTTGTAGATAGGTGCTTTGCGAGCGCCAGCGGCGAGTCTTGTCGTACTGCATGGCGGCAATATTGCGCAACCGCCAGCCGCCCAGGTTAATACCGCTGCGCAAGTTTAAATAGCTGGAGCGAAAGTCACCGCCACTTTGCTGCGTCTGCGCACCGGTCAGGTTATAGTCGACAAATGCGGCGGGAATGCCATCATCCCAGCGGGAAGGGTCGACATAACCATGGCTTTGCAGATTCATCGCCGCCTGCGGAATGCTCAGTTTGAGTCGCTGTTCGGTGAAATCAAACGTGCTGGAAGCATCGGGAATGAACTTGCCAATCAGGCTGAAAGTTTCCCCTTCATGCAGCGAGTCAAATGCCGAAAAGGCGCTAACGTTTACGCCATACTCGGCCAGCTGCGCTGGCGTTAAAAGTGGCTGCAGCCTGCCATTAACATCGACAAATTCAATGGTTTCATGGCCCATCTGCTGGTTATTGACCCACACATCCACCGGATAACGCCCCGGTTGCTGGCCACCCGGTTTCGCGAAATAGTGCAAGTCGGCCATTTTCTGTTGTGGGTCGGAAAGCTCTAACGCCGAAGGGTCAAAATAGTCCTCTGCCCGCGTGGTATTTTGGTAGCACAGCAGCAAAAGCGCTGCTGGTACGCAGGCCATCAGCGGATGACGGCCAACGCTAGCCTCATCAAACACGTTGTCGGAGGTTAACTTTTTCACAATGAGAGCCAGTCAGGTTACTGCTGAGCGTAGTCGGTAATACCGCCAAAGTCGTTAATCGCTCGCCACTTCACGGCGCCTGAACGATTAACCGGCCACGATTGATCGCTGAAGGGAGCAATCATGCCTGGCGACTCCAGTTCTTGCCCGCCAACGGACAGTGAAAAGAAGGAGACAAAATAGGCTGTGGGGTTATGAGCAACCAGACGGCTCCCGGTCGAACGGAATGTTAGCGCCTGCCAGGCGCTTTCCGCCTCACCGGCTAAATTTTTCGGTCGATAAAAGATCTTAAACTTCGATTTAATATTGACCTGCAGTTTATTGGCATCGTCTTTTTGCGTCGGGGCAATACTTTTTACGTTCAACCAGAACACGGACTCACGGTCAGTAGGTAATTGCGCGCCGGTGTAATTAATTCGCAGCACATTTTTCTGCTCAGGCTCCAGACGAAAGAGCGGAGGAGTCACAATAAACGGTGGCTGCCCCTTATCCGTAGTCAGATAATTTTCCACCCACGACTGGACCAAATAAGGTGTAGCGCTATCGGCATTCGTCACTGAAATAGATGCCTCACGCTTACCTTCTTCATAAATAACGCGGGTACCGCCCATAACGATCCCCGCCTGAGCGCCAGATGAGATTATGAATAAAGAAATAGCCAGGCTCGCGATAAAACGATTCATTGGAAAACCAGAGTTAGAAAATAACAGAGAGATTGAGCAGAAGGCACCTTCTGCTCAGAGCTTTAATTAGTTGTAAACCATGTTAAAGTCAGCGACACCGTTTGCATTCCCGGTAGTGACGGCAGTGCCCGTAGACTTATAGTCGGCGTAGAAGGTGAGATCGGCAGAGCCGGTGCCAGATGTCCCCGCAGTAACCGGATGCTTATCCGTTACCGCTCCTAAAGCCACCTGTTTACTTTGATTTTCTTCATACAGCTTGATGCCGATACCCGTGGCGTTACCGGTACCCGTGTTAATTGCAAGCAGAGACGAGTCGGTTTTGTCTTTATTACCATCAAACAGTACGGCAACCTGAGTTACCGAACTTGGGCAATCTTCGACATTAATATGGAAGGCAGTTTTGGTCGTCTCAATGCCGCTCCCGGTGAAATAGGATTTTGCCCATTTGCCAAGATCGACCTGCTGATTGGCGCTTTTGCTGGTGACGTTACAGGAAACATCCGTAATGGAGCCGGTGAATTCAACCTGCCCGCCTGTACCTTGCGTCCCCGCTGTTGAACCAAGGTTAGTGGTCACACCAGCAGCGGCTACCGCACCCGATACCACTAAGCCGATGACACTTGCCATAATACGAAATTGTGTTTTCATTCTTCATCTCTGATTGATATACATTGATGCTGACGGTTGCCGGGTAAAAACGATTTATCCGCGCCTCGCCGTAAAGCCCTCCATGATTATTAATCTTCGATTCCATCCACAGGGTATTAAACAAGTAATCGCACTCCGCGCCTTTATAAAGACGGAGAGTATTTT
>NZ_JANEWH010000195.1:0-6660 GCF_028069715.1 Kluyvera sp. Awk 3
GTATTTTTAGTTATAAGGAGTGAACATGCGCGTCATTACTTTAGCCGGCAGCCCGCGTTTCCCCTCTCGTTCCAGCGCTCTGCTGGAGTATGCTCGTGAGAAACTTTCCGCGGCGGATGTGGAAGTGTTCCATTGGCATTTGCAGAATTTTGCGCCGGAGGATCTTTTCCACGCGCGTTTCGACAGTCCAGCACTGCAAACGCTGACCGAGCAACTGGTTCATGCCGATGGTTTAATCATCGCCACGCCGGTGTATAAGGCCTCTTTCGCCGGTGCGTTAAAAGCGCTGCTCGATTTACTGCCGGAGCGTGCGCTGGAAGGAAAAGTGGTTTTACCCCTGGCGACCGGCGGCACCGTCGCCCATATGTTAGCGGTCGATTATGCCCTTAAGCCGGTTCTCAATGCGCTGAAAGCACAAGAGATTTTGCAGGGTGTGTTTGCCGATGACAGCCAGGTCACCGATTATCAACATAAGCCGCAGTTCAGCCCAAATCTGCACACGCGTCTGGACAGCGCGCTGGAGACCTTCTGGCAGGCGCTACACCGACGAGACATCCAGGTTCCCACGTTAAGCGCAGTACGACAGACCGCGCATGTTTGATAAAAAAAACGCCGCAGGGAAAATCCCGCGGCGTTTTTGTTTACATAAAGCCCGCCCGCAACGGCGGGGAAACCACATATGCCCCGGAGTCGGCATAAACGCCTCGTCCGGGTGACGATCAGGCTAATGCTTTAGCAATCTTCTCGTACAGATCTCCGGAGAGATTCTCCAGCCCCTTCAACTGCTCCAGCGCAGAACGCATCAGCGCCTGACGTTTTGCATCATAGCGTTTCAGGCGGATCAGCGGCTCAATCAAACGCGAAGCCACCTGCGGGTTTTTGCTGTTCAGTTCGGTCAACATTTCAACCAGGAACTGGTAACCGCTGCCGTCTTCCGCATGGAACGCCGCCGGGTTGCTGCCGGCAAAGGCGCCAATGAGCGAGCGAATGCGGTTCGGGTTATTCATGCTGAATGAGCGATGGTTCAGCAGCTTACGCACTGTCGCCAGCACGTCATCTGCCGGACTGGTCGCTTGCAGAATCAGCCATTTATCCATCACCAGACCATCATGATGCCACTTGTCGTCGTACTCCTGCATCAGCGCGTCACGGCACGGTAGCTCCGCCGCGACGGCTGCAGACAGTGCGGCCAGCGCATCGGTCATGTTGTCGGCGTTATGGTATTGCTCGCTCACCAGCTTGTTACCCAGCTCGCGATCGCCAAACGCCAGATAGCGCAGGCAGGTATTGCGCAGCGCGCGCTTGCCGATGTCCGCATGCTCAACGCGATAGCTGTCGAGTTTATTGGCGTTGTACACCGCCAGACATTCGTCCGCCAGCTCGGTAGCCAGCGTGCGGGTCAGCGCTTCGCGCACTGCGGCAATGGCGATCGGATCAATGCTCTCAAACAGTTCAGCAATTTCGCTGGCGGATGGCAGAGTCAGAATTTCCGCGGCCAGCGCCGGATCAATCTTCTCATCCAGCAGAATAGCGCGGAACGCGTCGGCCACGTGAATCGGCAGCGACAGCGGTTGACCCTGCTGATGACGAGCCACGTTCAGCTTAATGTAGGTTGCCAGCAGGCTTTGCGCGGCGTCCCAACGAGAAAAATCATTACGCGCATGGCGCATCAGGAAGGTGAGTTGCTGATCGCTCCATTTATATTCCAGCTTCACCGGCGCGGAGAATTCACGCAGCAGCGACGGCACCGGCTGGAAGTAAACGTTATCGAACACAAACGTCTGCTCGGCCTGGGTCACGTTTAGCACGTGGTGTACCGGATGGCCATCTTTCTGCAGTGGGATCACTTTACCTTCGTTATCGTACAGTTCGATATCGAACGGAATGTGCAGCGGGTATTTCTCCTCCTGCTCGGCCGTGGCTGGCGTACGCTGGCGGATGGTTAAGGTGTACTGCTCGGTTTCCGGATTATAGTCGTCGTGCACGCTGACAATCGGCGTACCGGCCTGGCTGTACCAGCGGCGGAAATGAGAGAGGTCGATGTTGGAGGCATCTTCCATCGCCTGGACGAAGTCGTCACAGGTGGCGGCGCTGCCATCGTGGCGCTCAAAGTACAGCTGCATCCCTTTCTGGAAGTTCTCTTCGCCCAGCAGCGTGTGCAGCATACGAATGACTTCCGCCCCTTTTTCATACACCGTCAGGGTATAGAAGTTATTCATTTCAATAACTTTGTCCGGACGGATTGGGTGCGCCATCGGACTCGCGTCTTCAGCAAACTGCAAGCCGCGCATGGTGCGCACATTGCTGATGCGGTTAACCGCGCGGGAACCCAGGTCGGAGCTGAATTCCTGATCGCGGAACACGGTCAGGCCTTCTTTCAGGCTTAACTGGAACCAGTCGCGGCAGGTCACGCGGTTACCGGTCCAGTTATGGAAATACTCGTGACCAATGACGCGTTCAATATCGAGATAATCTTTATCCGTCGCGGTATCGGTACGCGCCAGCACATATTTGGAGTTAAAGACGTTCAGCCCTTTATTCTCCATCGCCCCCATATTAAAGAAGTCGACGGCAACGATCATATAGATGTCGAGGTCGTATTCGAGACCAAAGCGCTCTTCATCCCACTTCATGGAATTTTTCAGCGAGGTCATTGCCCACGGCGCGCGGTCGAGGTTGCCACGGTCAACGAACAGTTCCAGCGCCACTTCGCGCCCGGAACGGGTTTTGAAGGTATCGCGCAGCACGTCGAAATCGCCCGCCACCAGCGCAAACAGGTAGCACGGCTTCGGGAACGGATCCTGCCACTGTACCCAGTGACGCCCGTTATCCAGCTCGCCTTCGGCAATACGGTTGCCGTTGGACAGCAGGAACGGATATTTGCTCTTATCGGCGGTAATTTTAGTGGTAAAACGCGCCAGCACGTCCGGGCGGTCGAGATACCAGGTAATATGGCGGAAGCCTTCGGCCTCACATTGAGTACACAGCGCTTCACCTGATTGATACAACCCTTCCAGCGCAGTATTCGCCGCCGGGCTGATTTCATTGACAATCTTCAGCGTAAAACGCTCAGGCAGGCCAGAGATGACCAGCTGGTTATCTTCTTCTTTATAGTCGGCCCACGGCGCACCGTTAACATGAATGGAGACCAGCGTGAGGTCCTCGCCGTTCAGGCGTAACGGCACATCAGACGCTGCGTGACGGGAAACCTGGCTTTCCGCGGTCACAACGGTTTTTGCGGCATCCAGGTCAAAGGCCAGGTCGATATCACTAATCAGGTAGTCCGGCGCACGGTAATCGTGGCGGTACTTGGCTTGGGGCTGTTGTGTCATAAAAAACCTTTAGCATCTTTTGTAAATGTCACCTCCAGTCTATTCCTGTTGTGTTAAACGCGCTATGCAGAATCTTCATCTTTTCCAGTCAAATAGGGAAAATAGATACATTTACGCAACATGCCGCACAAAACGCCGGAGTGGCGCTTCGTGCCATAACGTGTGATCGGGGTTCAATAAATCGTTAAACAAGGTATACTCCAGCCATTCTCCCCTGTTGTTTATTGTACTAAACGCTCCTGTGAGAGGATGCTACTGCGCACCATGACACAATTCGCTTCTCCTGTTCTGCACTCGTTGCTGGATACAGATGCCTACAAACTGCATATGCAGCAGGCCGTTTTCCACCACTACTACGACGTTAACGTCGCGGCGGAATTCCGCTGCCGTGGTGACGATCTGCTGGGCATTTATGCTGACGCCATTCGCGAACAAGTCGAAGCCATGCGTTCACTCACCCTGCGTGATGATGAATACCACTGGCTGTCCGGTCTGCCTTTCTTTAAGCAGGACTACCTGAACTGGCTGCGTGATTTCCGCTACGATCCACAACAGGTCACCGTAACAAACGATAACGGTAAGCTGAATATCCGCCTTGAAGGTCCGTGGCGTGAAGTCATCATGTGGGAAGTGCCGCTGCTGGCGGTGATCAGCGAACTGGTTCACCGCTACCGTTCGCCGGAAAACGGGGTGCCGCAGGCGCTGGAAATGTTGGAACAGAAGCTTTCCGACTTTAATCAGTTGACGGCTGACCTGGATATGTCCGCTTTCAAACTGATGGACTTCGGCACCCGTCGCCGCTTTTCTCGCGAGGTTCAGGAAGCCATTGTCAGTCGTCTCCGTCAGGAGCCGTGGTTTGTTGGCACCAGCAACTACGATCTGGCGCGTCGCCTGACCCTAACGCCCATGGGCACCCAGGCACACGAGTGGTTCCAGGCGCATCAGCAAATCAGCCCGGATCTGGCGACCAGTCAGCGCGCGGCGCTGGCGGCCTGGCTGGAAGAATACCCGGACCGGCTCGGCATCGCACTGACCGACTGCATCACCATGGATGCGTTCCTGCGCGACTTCGGCCCGGAATTCGCCACCCGTTATCAGGGTCTGCGCCACGACTCCGGCGACCCGTTTGAGTGGGGCGAGAAGGCGATCAAACATTATCAAAAGCTCGGTATCGACCCGCGCGAGAAAGTGCTGGTGTTTTCCGACAATCTCGATCTGCCGAAAGCCGTTGAGCTGTACCGCCACTTTTCACCGCGCATCAATCTCAGCTTTGGTATTGGCACGCGTTTAACCTGCGATATCCCACAGGTTAAACCGCTCAATATCGTTATCAAGCTGGTTGAGTGCAACGGCAAACCGGTGGCGAAACTCTCCGACAGCCCGGGGAAAACCATTTGCCACGATAAAGCATTTGTTCGCGCATTACGTAAAGCATTTGATCTCCCGCAGATCAAAAAGGCCAGTTAATCACCAGAGGGAGCCCAGGCGGCTCCCTTCTTCTTTATTTATTTCTTAAAACACCCCTTCCTTATGCGAATTCTACTTGTCTGATGGAAGATGACAGGTAACATAGATATCCCCCCGCCGTTCCGGGGAAAAACGATTTTTTTATTGGACTACGAATAGAGAGACTATTATGAGCGTTGTGCCTGTAGCCGACGTACTCCAGGGCCGCGTAGCCGTTGACAGCGAAGTCACCGTGCGCGGCTGGGTACGTACCCGCCGAGATTCAAAAGCTGGCTTTTCCTTCCTGGCCGTCTATGACGGTTCCTGCTTTGATCCTGTACAGGCCGTTATTAATAATTCTCTGCCCAATTACAATGACGAAGTCCTGCGTCTGACCACCGGCTGCTCGGTGATCGTCACCGGTAAAGTCGTGGCGTCTCAGGGTCAGGGCCAGAGCTTTGAAATCCAGGCCTCTCACGTGGAAGTCACCGGCTGGGTTGAAGATCCGGATACCTACCCGATGGCGGCAAAACGCCACAGCATCGAGTATCTGCGTGAAGTGGCGCATATGCGTCCGCGTACCAACCTGATTGGCGCGGTTGCCCGCGTTCGCCACACGCTGGCGCAGGCGCTGCACCGTTTCTTCGACGAGCAGGGCTTCTTCTGGGTTTCCACCCCGCTGATTACCGCTTCCGATACTGAAGGTGCTGGCGAAATGTTCCGCGTGTCTACGCTGGATATGGAAAACCTGCCGCGTAACGATCAAGGCAAAGTGGATTACGACAAAGATTTCTTTGGCAAAGAAGCCTTCCTGACCGTTTCCGGTCAGTTGAACGGTGAAACCTATGCCTGCGCGCTGTCGAAGATCTACACCTTTGGCCCTACCTTCCGCGCGGAAAACTCCAACACCAGCCGTCACCTGGCGGAATTCTGGATGCTGGAGCCGGAAGTGGCGTTTGCCGATCTGGAAGATAACGCCCGTCTGGCAGAAGCGATGCTGAAGTACGTCTTTAAAGCCGTTCTTGAAGAACGTGCGGACGACATGAAGTTCTTCGCCGAGCGTGTAGATAAAGATGCTATCGATCGTCTGGAACGTTTCGTTTCCGCCGACTTCGCGCAGGTTGATTACACCGACGCGGTCACCATTCTGGAAAACTGTGGCAAACAGTTTGAAAACCCGGTTTACTGGGGCGTAGACCTCTCTTCTGAACACGAACGCTATCTGGCTGAAGAGCACTTCAAAGCGCCGGTGGTGGTGAAAAACTATCCGAAAGAGATCAAAGCCTTCTATATGCGTCTGAACGACGATGGCAAAACCGTTGCCGCCATGGACGTACTGGCGCCGGGCATTGGCGAGATTATCGGTGGTTCTCAGCGTGAAGAGCGTCTGGACGTGCTTGATGCGCGTATGGCCGAAATGGGTCTGAATAAAGAAGACTACTGGTGGTATCGCGACCTGCGTCGCTACGGTACTGTGCCGCACTCAGGCTTCGGTCTGGGCTTTGAACGTCTAATCGCCTACGTCACTGGTGTGCAGAACGTTCGCGACGTAATTCCGTTCCCAAGAACGCCACGCAACGCCAGCTTCTAAAACCGTTTCATCCTCAAGGCCAGCCGCTCGAGCTGGCCTTTTTTTACCTGCACATGTAAAGAAATCTTTATTAATTTTAACAAACCTAAACTTCAAGCCCCTGCCTCGCGCAGTTTGTTACATCACATTTCCCGGTAATAACCTCGAACAAAAATCATCCACATTTTTATTGCAGTCAGAAAATCACTTAAGCCATAGCACATTTTTTATCCAAAACAACAGCTATCTGGACGGCTAAAAAATATCATAACGAAATTATCACACATCCGCTCTGTGCGATAAGAAAAAGCG
>NZ_JANEWH010000196.1:0-6623 GCF_028069715.1 Kluyvera sp. Awk 3
CTCATACATAACATGAATGCCAGTGTAACCGATTACACAGTCGTGATTATTATCACATTTTTTTACTACGTAGTCTCCTACCCTAAGCATCGATAGAATCAATGACTCAATGGAGAGCATCATGCCTAACAATAAAAAACAGGGTCGCTCGAACAAGACAATGACCTTCTTTGTCTGTTTTCTGGCGGCACTGGCCGGACTGCTGTTCGGCCTTGATATCGGCGTTATTGCCGGTGCCCTACCGTTTATTACGACCGATTTCCAACTCAGTGCCCATACGCAGGAATGGGTGGTTAGCTCGATGATGTTCGGTGCCGCCGTCGGTGCCGTCGGCAGCGGCTGGCTCTCCTTCAAGTTAGGCCGTAAGAAAAGCCTGATGATCGGTGCGATTCTGTTTGTCGCCGGTTCCCTGTTCTCCGCCGCGGCGCCGAACGTTGAAGTACTGCTGATTTCCCGCGTACTGCTCGGTCTGGCAGTGGGTGTGGCCTCCTACACCGCTCCGCTGTATCTGTCTGAAATCGCGCCGGAAAAAATCCGCGGCAGCATGATTTCCATGTACCAGCTGATGATTACTATCGGTATTCTCGGCGCGTACCTGTCCGATACCGCCTTCAGCTACAGCGGCGCATGGCGCTGGATGCTGGGTGTCATCATCATCCCTGCGGTGCTGCTGCTGATTGGCGTTATCTTCCTGCCAGACAGCCCACGCTGGTTCGCGGCGAAACGTCGCTTTAACGATGCCGAACGCGTACTGATGCGTCTGCGTGATACCAGCGCCGAAGCCAAACGTGAGCTGGATGAAATCCGCGAAAGCCTGAAGGTGAAGCAGAGCGGCTGGGCGCTGTTTAAAGAGAACAGCAACTTCCGTCGCGCGGTGTTCCTCGGCGTGCTGCTGCAGGTGATGCAACAATTCACCGGTATGAACGTCATCATGTACTACGCGCCGAAAATCTTTGAACTGGCAGGCTACACCAACACCACCGAGCAGATGTGGGGCACCGTTATCGTTGGCCTGACCAACGTGCTGGCGACCTTTATCGCGATTGGACTGGTTGACCGCTGGGGTCGTAAACCAACCCTTATCCTCGGCTTTATCGTGATGGCCGTGGGCATGGGCGTGCTGGGCTCCATGATGCACATCGGTATCCACTCCGCCGTTGCCCAGTACTTCGCCGTGCTGATGCTGCTGATGTTTATCGTTGGTTTCGCCATGAGCGCCGGTCCGCTGATTTGGGTGCTGTGCTCTGAAATCCAGCCGCTGAAAGGCCGCGATTTCGGTATCACCTGCTCTACCGCCACCAACTGGATTGCGAACATGATCGTCGGCGCAACCTTCCTGACCATGCTGAACTCGCTGGGTAGCGCCAACACCTTCTGGGTTTACGGTGGTCTGAACGTACTGTTCATCTTCCTGACCCTGTGGCTGATTCCGGAAACCAAAAACGTCTCTCTGGAACATATTGAACGTAACCTGATGCAAGGCCGTCCACTGCGTGAAATTGGCGCCCGCGACTAACCTTCATCCCGCTTCCTCCCGCCAGGGAGGAAGCTTCTTCTTGCACCTCCCCGCGCCACGTTTTATTCTCAGCCGTTATGAAAACCCCTCGAATTCCTATCGCCATCCAGCAAAACGTCATGCGCAGCCTACGGGAAAAACTCGCTCAGGCTAACCTGGCGCTGGGGCGTAACTACCCTGAACCGAAGCTGGTCTATCAGCAGCGCGGCACCTCTGCGGGAACCGCCTGGCTGCAGCAGTATGAAATTCGGCTCAATCCCGTGCTGTTACAGGAAAACCAGCAGGCGTTTATTGATGAAGTGGTGCCGCACGAACTGGCGCATCTGCTGGTGTGGAAACACTTTGGCCGCGTCGCGCCGCACGGTAAAGAGTGGAAATGGATGATGGAAAGCGTGCTCGGCGTACCCGCGCGGCGCACCCATCAGTTCGAGCTGGAATCGGTACGTAAAAATACCTTCCCCTATCGCTGCCGCTGCCAGCAGCATCAGCTCACCGTCCGCCGCCATAACCGTGTGGTGCGCGGTGAGGCCACCTATCGCTGCGTCCACTGCGGCGAACCATTAGTTGCCGAAATGTAACTAACGGAAATATCTGGAAGTTTTCTGACCTGACTGATTGCATCTGACAACCACATTCGCTACGTTGCGGGCTTGTTTTGAGATGGAGTTCGTGATGTACCGTAATTTGTCTTTTGCCGTGGCGTTTGTGGCGGCAGCACTCTCCGGTCAGGCCTTAGCCGAGGGTATTAACAGCTTTTCCCAGGCGAAAAGCGCGGGCGTAAAAGTCAATAGCGACGTGCCCGGCGATTTCTACTGCGGCTGTAAAATTAACTGGCAGGGTAAGAAGGGCGTTATCGATCTGGAATCCTGCGGTTATAAAGTGCGTAAAAATGAAAACCGCGCCAGCCGCGTCGAGTGGGAACACGTCGTTCCGGCGTGGCAGTTCGGCCATCAGCGCCAGTGCTGGCAGGATGGCGGGCGGAAAAACTGCGCCAAAGATCCGGAATACCGCAAGATGGAGAGCGATATGCATAACCTGCAGCCCGCCGTCGGCGAGGTGAACGGCGATCGCGGCAACTTTATGTACGGGCAGTGGAACGGCGGCGAAGGTCAGTATGGCCAGTGCGCGATGAAGGTCGACTTTAAAGAGAAAGTCGCCGAGCCGCCAGAACGTTCACGCGGCGCCATCGCGCGCATCTACTTCTATATGCGCGACCGCTATCAGCTGACCCTTTCCCGCCAGCAAACTCAGCTGTTCAACGCCTGGAACAAAATGTATCCCGTTAGCCAATGGGAGTGCGAACGCGACCAGCGCATCGCTAAAATTCAGGGCAACCATAATCCATATGTGCTGCAGGCTTGCCAGGCGCAAAAGAGCTAACCTACACTAGCGGCAATTGTTATTTTGCCCTGCCCTCTCCCCGGCGGAGAGGGCTTAGCCACAGATGGAATTCAGACTATGCGCATCCCTCGCATCTATCACCCAGAATCACTCACCGTCGGCACGCAGGTTGCCCTATGCGAAGATGCGGCGAATCACGTCGGGCGCGTTCTGCGCATGGGCAAAGGCCAGGCCATCCAGCTATTTGATGGCAGCAACCACGTCTTTGATGCCGTGATCACCGACGCCGGTAAAAAGAACGTGACGGTTGAAATCCAGAGCAGCGCCCTCGACGACCGAGAATCCCCCATCCATATTCACCTCGGCCAGGTGATGTCGCGCGGCGATAAAATGGAATTCACCATCCAGAAATCGATAGAACTGGGTGTAAGCCTCATTACGCCACTTTTTTCCGAGCGCTGCGGGGTTAAACTGGATGCCGAGCGTCTGAATAAGAAGATTCAGCAGTGGCAAAAAATCGCGATTGCCGCCTGCGAGCAGTGCGGTCGCAATCAGGTTCCGGAGATTCGCCCGGCAATGGACGTAGAAGACTGGTGCGCCGAGCAGGACGATGCACTAAAGCTCAACCTGCACCCGCGCGCCAGCGCCAGCATCAACACGCTGCCGCTGCCGGTGGAACGCGTACGTCTGCTGATTGGCCCGGAAGGCGGCCTGTCAGCGGATGAAATTGCCATGACCGCACGCTACCAGTTTACTGATATTCTGTTGGGGCCTCGCGTTTTGCGCACAGAGACTACCGCACTCACCGCCATCACCGCACTGCAGGTGCGCTTTGGTGACTTGGGTTAAAGGAGAACAATAATGATCAAGCTCGGCATCGTGATGGATCCCATCGCAAGCATCAACATCAAGAAAGACACCAGCTTCGCTATGCTGCTGGAAGCACAGCGTCGCGGCTATGAACTCCACTATATGGAGATGAACGATCTTTACCTGATCAACGGTGAATCCCACGCCCGTACACGTCTGCTGAGCGTTGAGCAGAATTACGACAAATGGTACGAGTTCGGCAGCGAGCAGGATATTAAGCTCGCCGACCTCGACGTTATCCTGATGCGTAAAGATCCGCCGTTCGACACCGAATTTATCTACGCCACCTACATTCTGGAACGCGCAGAAGAGAAAGGGACGCTTATCGTCAACAAGCCGCAGAGCCTGCGCGACTGTAACGAGAAGCTGTTCACCGCGTGGTTCTCCGACCTGACCCCGGAAACGCTGGTCACCCGCAACAAAGCGCAGCTGAAAGCCTTCTGGGAAAAACACGGCGACATCATCATGAAGCCTCTGGACGGCATGGGCGGCGCGTCGATCTTCCGCGTGAAGGAAGGCGATCCGAACATTGGCGTTATCGCCGAGACCCTGACCGAGCTGGGCAGCCGCTACTGCATGGCGCAGAACTACCTGCCGGCCATCAAAGATGGCGATAAGCGCGTGCTGGTCATCGACGGCGAGCCGGTGCCTTACTGCCTGGCCCGTATTCCTCAGGGTGGTGAAACGCGCGGCAACCTGGCCGCCGGTGGTCGTGGCGAACCGCGTCCGCTCAGCGAAAGCGACTGGGCCATCGCCCGTAAAGTCGGCCCGACGCTGAAAGCCAAAGGCCTTATCTTCGTTGGCCTGGACATCATTGGCGATCGCCTGACGGAAATTAACGTCACCAGCCCGACCTGCGTGCGTGAAATCGAAGCGGAATATCCGATTTCCATCACCGGCATGCTGATGGATGCGATCGAAAAACGTCTGCAAAAATAGTACGTTGCTTTAATACGGCGGGAGGGAACCCGCCGCCAACCTGGCGTTCAGCAAGGCAAGCCAGGTGACAGCCGTGCACTTTCCCCTCATACTGGGCATTGCTGCTTTTTGAAACAGGACAAGAACCTCTGATAATGAATTTACAGCATCATTTTCTTATTGCTATGCCAACCCTCCAGGATCCCATCTTCCGCCGTTCCGTGGTTTACATCTGCGAATACAACGACGACGGAGCAATGGGCATTATTATTAATAAACCTCTGGAAAATTTGCAGGTTGAAGGGATCCTCGAAAAACTGAAGATCGCCCCGGAACCTCGCGATCCGTCGATTCGCCTGGATAAGCCCGTCATGCTGGGCGGCCCACTGGCAGAAGATCGCGGGTTTATCCTGCACACGCCGCCGGCGTCGTTCTCTTCCAGCATCCGCATCTCCGACAATACGATCGTCACCACCTCACGTGATGTGCTGGAAACCCTCGGTACCGAGCGCCAACCGTCTGAAGTGCTGGTCGCGCTGGGCTATGCTTCCTGGGAAAAGGGGCAGCTGGAGCAGGAGATCCTCGATAATGCCTGGCTCACCGCGCCAGCCGATTTCAATATCCTGTTTAAAACCCCGATTGGTGAACGCTGGAAAGAAGCGGCAAAGCTGATTGGCATTAATATCCTGACCATGTCAGGCGCTGCGGGGCACGCATAATGAGTGGAACACTGCTGGCTTTCGATTTTGGCACGCGCAGCATCGGCGTGGCGATTGGCCAACGTATTACCGGCACTGCCCGGCCACTGGCCGCCATCAAGGCGCAGGACGGTACCCCTGACTGGAACGTCATAGCCCGTCTGCTTAAAGAGTGGCAGCCTGAAACGGTCATCGTCGGTCTCCCGCTGAATATGGACGGTACCGAGCAACCGTTGACCGCGCGCGCGCGTAATTTTGCTAATAAAATTCACGGCCGTTTTGGCGTGCCGATTACGCTGCATGATGAACGTCTGAGCACCGTTGAGGCTCGCGCCGGGCTGTTTGAACATGGGGGATTCAGAGCGTTGAACAAAGGCAGCGTCGACTCCGCCTCAGCCGTGGTGATTCTGGAAAGTTATTTCGAGCAGGGTTACTAGCCATAGGCAGCCCCGGGAATCATTTCCCGGGAACACGCCAGAAGAGATCGCTCGCCGATTAGTGGCGCAGATTCTCGTTCGCCCAGCTTACCGCCTGCGTTCTATTCTTCACGCTCAGTTTGCGGAATACGTTATACAGGTGCGTGCGAACGGTATTTTCACTGATGAACAACGCACGGGCAATATCCATATTGGTCGCGCCGTGACGTAATTCATTCAGAATTTCACATTCACGTTCCGTCAGCGGCACGCTATCGTGATTTTCCGGAGTATGTTCAACGGCATACATTGCTGGGTGCATCACGCTCAATTCAGCCGTCTGCTCGCCGTTTAAGACCGCTTTGACGCCCTCAATTAAGCGCGATTCTTCGTCGTCATGACGGAACACGCCATACAGTGCTGGCCACTGCGCCATTTCGTATAATTCATACTTCTGCGCACTGTTAATAATTAACAAGCGAGGGGAATCAAACTGCGTGCGGATAATATCACGCCAGATGCCGTTCAGTTTTTTGTTGGAAACAGCAATATCGAACAATACCACAGTGCCCTTGCTAAGGCGCTGCATCAGCGGTTTGTTGATATTATGTACATCGACGGAAACTGAAAGTAATTCAGTAAGATAGTTTGCAAACGCGTTTGCTTGTACTGACGGGTGGGTGATTAAGATAATCTTCCGGGAATTAGATACACTCTCAGTTACTTCAAACATTTTGAAACTCTCCATAGTCTATATCCACCATCATGGTGATTTAATAAGTCAAAGCAAAGGCAAACCTAATACCATTAATAATAAGAACCAACCGACAAGTGAAACTTTATTTCATAAGATTAGTCCTAATT
>NZ_JANEWH010000197.1:0-6554 GCF_028069715.1 Kluyvera sp. Awk 3
CCTATCCTTCGCCTATATATAGCTCAATCAAATACAACCCTATTAAGAAAATCCCGTCATATATAATCACTATTGTGATGCTTTAACGACTGTGCTAAAAATGCCGCATGAATCAGGCCTTGCCATAATTCATGATAGTTATTCATGGACAGGAATCCATCGAATATAAAAACGTATATTGATATATACATAAAGGAATGCGATGTTTTATCACCTTATCTATCGTGCGACATTCAGATTTAACAAGCGAAATAAATGGTGCGGATAGCCCTATTCATCATTTCAAGAAAATCTATTCACCATATTAATTAAGCTCACTGAATAGCTCATGAAAATAAATAATGTACTGTCCAGCCGCTTTATTGCCAGGAAAAAAAAACTGGCCCGCGCGGCGTTAAAAAAAATCCGGCAAATCGATATTCAGCGTCACCTATGGAAAGCGGTTATCGCGGCACCAATGTGTTTGCTGATTATTTATCTGGTGATTTTCAGCCAGCCCCGCTACGTCAGCGAGTCTAAGGTCGCGGTCAAGCGCCCTAACGATCTCGACAGTTCCAGCCTTAATTTCGGCCTGCTGCTGGGGGCATCTAACCCCTCTTCCGCCGAAGATTCGCTGTACCTGAAAGAGTACATCAACTCGCCGGATATGCTGCAAACGCTCGATAAGAAACTCGATTTCCATCAGGCGTTTAGTCAAAGCGGCTGGGATTTTCTGTTCCATTTGCCTGCCGACATTACCGCTGAACGCTACCTTGAGTACTACCGTTCTCGCCTGACCGTCGACTACGACGAGAAAACCGGGCTACTGTCGATTCAGACACAGGGCTTTACCCCTGAGTTCGCCCAGGCGTTTAACCAGGCGGTGCTGAAGGAGTCCGAGCGCTTTATTAACGAGCTATCGCATCGGATCGCCCGCGAGCAAATGCAGTTTGCCGAGCAGCAGTTAGAAGAAACAAAGGCGCGTCTGAACACCAGCAAGAGCCAGCTTCTGGCCTATCAGAACAGTAATAACGTGCTGGACCCTGCCGCCTCCGCTGAAGCAGCAACCACGCTGGTCAACACGCTGATTGCCAAAAAGATTGAGATGGAAGCCGACCTGCGCAACCTGCTGACCTATTTACGCGAAGATGCCCCGCAGGTGGTCAGTACTAAAAATGCGATTAAATCGTTACAAGCGCAGATTGACGTTGAGCAAAACAAAATTACCGCACCGGACGGCAAAAAACTCAACAGCATGGCGGCAGATTTTGAAGATCTTAAAACTACGGTGAAATTTGATAACGACCTGTATGCGCTCGCACTGCAGGCTATCGAAAAAACCCGACTGGAAAGTGCGCGAAAATTAAAAACGCTGTCTGTCATTAGCTCGCCGCAGCTACCGCAAGAATCGCGTTTCCCGAACGTGCCGTATCTTTTAGCCAGCTGGTTATTGGTGTGTTGTCTGCTCTTTGGCACGGCCAAATTATTGATCGCCATTATTGAAGATCACAAAGACTAATTAACCGCCAATATCATTAACAGAGTCTATTATGAAATTAGTTAAAACGATTCTTGTATTGAGTATCCTGCAATCCTGTCAGGCGCTGGCGGTGGGAATTACCGCCGATCCGCAGTTGACAGGGGCCGCTGGACTGCCTCAACTGCTGGCAGCAAAAGCACAGAGCACCGATAGTAACGGATTCGACAATACGCCGATCGCACTGCCCGCGCCGCCGCTAAGCCGTATGTTTGGTGCGCAGCTATTTAATGGTTCCACCGCCGACAGTGGTACCAGCATTGGTTTTAATCCGGGCTATATCATCGGATTAGGCGACACCATCCAGATTCGACTCTGGGGTGCGTTTAATTTTGACGGCGCGCTGACCGTCGATCCGAAAGGGAATATTTTCGTCCCTAATGTCGGGCCGTTAAAGGTCAACGGCGTCAGCAACGGCCAGCTTAACAGCCTGGTGACGACTAAAATTAAAGAGGTATATCAGTCTAACGTTAACGTATATGCCTCTTTGCTACAGGCTCAGCCGGTAAAAGTGTTCGTCACTGGCTACGTGAGAAATCCGGGGCTGTACGGCGGCGTGGCCTCCGATTCTCTGCTCTCTTATCTGAGCAAAGCGGGTGGCGTAGATAGCGATCGCGGAAGCTACGTCGATATCACCGTGAAACGTGGTAAAACCGTGCGTTCGCACATTAACCTGTACGATTTCCTGCTCAACGGCTCGCTAAACCTGTCGCAGTTCGCTGACGGCGACACTATCGTCGTTGGCCCCCGTCAGTACACCTTCAGCGTTGAAGGCGACGTCTATAACAGCTATGACTTCGAATTCCATGACAGCAGCATCCCCGTCACAGAAGCGCTGGCATGGTCACGGCCAAAACCAGGCGCGACGCACTTTACCATCATCCGCCAGCAGGGAGCGATGAAACGGACGGAGTATTATCCGCTCAGTAGCGCTGCGGGGAAAATGCTGCAGGACGGCGACAAGCTGATCATCAGTTCAGACCGCTACGCCGGTACCATCCAGGTACGGATTGAAGGCGCGCACTCCGGAGAACACGCGGTGGTACTGCCGTACGGTTCGACGATGAAACAGGTGCTGGCGCAGCTAAAAACCAACAGCATGTCGCAGCTCAGCAGCATCCAGCTGTATCGCCACTCGGTCGCGGTACGCCAGAAAGAGATGCTCAACACCTCTTTGCAGAAGCTGGAAGAAGCCTCCCTCTCCTCACAGTCAGCTACCCAGGAAGAAGCTCGCCTGCGCGTACAGGAAGCGCAGCTGGTCAGCCGCTTCGTTGCTAAAGCGCGCAACGTAGTGCCGAAGGGCCAGGTCGTGCTTAACGAAAGCAATCTCGACAGCGTGATTCTGGAAGATGGCGATGTCATTACCATCCCGGAAAAAACGTCGCTGGTGATGATCCACGGCTCAGTGCTATTCCCCAACGCCATCTCCTGGGAGCAAAAGCTCGATGTGGATGATTACATTGAGAAATGTGGTGGCCTGACGCAAAAATCCGGGCAGTCAAAAATTATCGTCATCCATCAGGATGGCTCCGCGGTGGATGCTGACGACGTCGATGACATTCGTCCGGGTGATGAAATCATGGTACTGCCGAAGTACGAAACCAAGAACCTGGAAGTCACGCGCGGCATTTCCACCATTCTTTACCAGATGGCTGTGGCAGCGAAAGTCATTCTGGATTTGTAACAACAGGGGCGTGGCGGAGAAACTCCGCCACCAACAGAACACCAACATGGAAGCCGTTCAGGATGATAGGCATCTACTCTTCAGGTATCTGGCAGATCCCGCACCTTCAAAGCTTTTTAGGCGAAGAGTGCAGGAAGCTCTCCTGTTTTTCCACATTGTCTGACGAAGTGCACGCCATTGCCGTTTGGGGAGAACGCCCTTCGGCACAGCGCCCGATCGAACGGGCGCAAAAAGCCGGTGTTCCGGTATTACGACTGGAAGATGGCTTTACGCGCTCGATGGGGCTTGGCATTAACGGCGCGCCACCGTTAAGCATGATCGTTGACGATCTTGGGATTTACTACGATGCTCGCCGGCCTAGCCGACTCGAAATACTGATCCAACAGGAAACAACCGCCCCGAGCTTACAGGATGAGGCGCTACGTGCGACAGCATTTATCGTCGAGAACGATCTGTCCAAATACAACCATGCCCCGCAGTTCAAGGAAAGACACCATTCGGAAGTCACGTTGGTCGTTGACCAGACCTATGGTGATGTCTCCGTTATGCTCGGTGGCGCAACCGAACACCAGTTTGCCGCCATGCTTTCCTGCGCCAAGAAAGAACATCCCCACGGTGAAATTTGGGTGAAAACACACCCGGACGTTCTGACCGGCAAAAAGAAAGGCTATTTTGAATCGCTAACCACCGATCCACGCATTCGGTTAATCACCAAAGATTTTAGCCCACAGTCCCTGCTACGGCGGGTTTCTCATGTGTATACCGTCACGTCCCAGTACGGTATTGAAGCGCTCATGGCCGGGAAAAAAGTCGTTTGCTTCGGTCTGCCATGGTATGCGGGATGGGGGCTCACTGATGATAGACACCCTCAGGCCAACAAAATCGCAGCACGCCGCGGCCCTGCGCCACTGAGCGCGCTGGTCGCTGCCGCATGGTTAAAATACACTCGCTACGTCGATCCCTACACCGGACAGCCAGGCACGTTGTTCGATGTACTTGATTATCTGCGCATGCAGCGCCAATACCTGCTGACTCGAAGTGGTCAGCTATGGGCGCCAGGCATGACGCTATGGAAAAGCAGCATCGTTAAACCTTTCCTGAAAACATCAGGCAACAGCGTTGATTTCTCGCATAAAGGACGAGAAGCCAGCGTTTGCGTCGTTTGGGGAGTCAAAGGTGAACAGCGCTGGCGGCAGAAGGCCGCACAGCACGATATTCCAGTGTGGCGAATGGAGGATGGCTTCCTGCGTTCTTCCGGCCTGGGCTCAGATTTACAGCCACCGCTGTCACTGGTCCTGGACAAAAGTGGTATTTATTACGATGCCAGTCGACCCAGCGATCTCGAAAACTTGCTCAATCATTCGCAATTAACGGCGGAACAGCAGCAGCGAGCACAAGCATTATGGCAAAAGCTTATCGCAAGCAAGCTGAGTAAATATAACCTGGGGGCTAGCTGGAAGCTTCCGCCCAATGCGGCAGGCAAGCGCACACTGCTGGTGACCGGACAGGTTGAGAACGATGCTTCTATTGCCCGTGGCACCACAACAATCAGAAGCAACCTGACTCTGCTGCACACCGTGCGGGAGCGCAACCCCGATACGTTTATTATCTACAAGCCACATCCGGACGTTCTGGTCGGTAACCGTCCCGGCCATATTTCTGACGAAGAAATGTATCATCTCGCTGACTGCATCGCACTGGATGCCGATGTTATTGAATGTATTCAGCAGGTGGATGAAGTTCATACGATGACGTCCCTTTCAGGGTTTGAAGCCCTGATGCACGGCAAAAACGTGTTTTGCTACGGCATGCCCTTCTATGCCGGCTGGGGACTCACGACTGATGAATACTCCTGCGAACGTCGTCAGCGTCGCCTGACGATTTACGATCTTTTATACCAGACGCTCATAAGCTACCCCACCTACATCCATCCAGAGTCTAAGCAGTGTATCTCGCCCGAAATGGCGATGGACTGGCTGCTTGCGCAAAAAAGACAGAACCTGGCAACCAAACGAGGTTCAGGGCAGTACCTGCAGCGACAGGGCCGTAAGCTGCAAATGTTACTTAAAGCGATGAAGAACTAACGTAGAGAAGGATTCTCCATGAACAGTAATACGATCACTACCCTCCTCTCAGGGAAACGTTATCTGCTCTTGCAGGGACCTATGGGGCCGTTCTTCAACGATATGGCCGAGTGGCTGGAATCCCAGGGGCGTGAAGCGAAAAACGTCGTGTTTAACGCCGGCGATCGTTTTTACTGTCGAAAGCGCGCATATCTGACATACCAGCAGACACCGAAAGAGTTTCCACACTGGTTAAAAGAGACGTGGCAGGAATATCCCTTCGACACCATCCTTTGCTTTGGCGACTGCCGCCAGCTGCACCAGGCGGCAAAACGCTGGGCGCAGGCCAAAGGGGTACGCTTTCTGGCATTCGAAGAAGGCTATCTGCGGCCGCACTTTATTACCCTGGAAAGCGGCGGCGTTAATGCCTACTCCTCTCTTCCCCGAGATCCGGAATTCTACCGCCATTTGCCTGAGCAACCCGAACTTGAGGTACAAAGCCTAAAGCCCTCAACCAAACTGCGCATCTGGCACGCGATATGGTATTACCTGGTGAGCTGGTATCACCGGGATCAGTTTCCTCTATATCGACACCATAAGGTTTTTTCCCCATGGTATGAAGGTAAATGCTGGATCCGCGCCGGCTGGCGAAAGCAATGGTACCGCTATAAAGAACGGCATGTAATGGAGCTGCTGAAAACCAAACTCGATAAGCGCTACTTTTTGGCGATTTTGCAGGTTTATAACGATAGCCAGATTCGTCACCATAGTCCGTATAAGGACGTGCGTAATTACATCAATGACGTGATGTACTCTTTCTCAAGAAAGGCATCACCGACGGATTTTCTGGTGTTTAAACATCATCCGATGGATCGTGGACATCGTTTATATGGGCCATTAATCAAAAAGTTGGGGAAACAGTATGGTGTCAGTAATCGGGTAATTTATGTGCACGACCTGCCGATGCCGAAAATGCTGACGTATGCAAAAGCGGTTATCACCATTAACAGCACCGCCGGCATTTCTGCGTTGATCCACAACAAGCCGCTGAAAGTAATGGGACGGGCGTTGTATGACATTAAAGGGTTAACCTATCAGGGGCATTTGAATCAGTACTGGAGTGCCAATTTTAAGCCTGATGCTCGCCTGTTCAAAAAATTTAGCCTGTATTTGCGGGCAAATACACAGATCAATGCTGTGTTTTACGGGAAGAAGTCACCTGAGATGGTGCAGTATCAGGTGACTCATAAGGGAGAGGTTATGGATGGGAAGTGGTTTTTGCAGTAAATAA
>NZ_JANEWH010000198.1:0-6173 GCF_028069715.1 Kluyvera sp. Awk 3
ATCTTAGCTCGTGCGGTACAAGGTGCACCGCACGAGAATAGGGGGAATTACACCGCGCGGAATGCAATCTCGCTCGGGATAACCTCACCCTGCCAGTAGAGTTGCGCGGCGACACGGCCCGCAAGCTGGCGATAAATCTCGGTGAACTCGCTGTCCGGGCGCGCGACCACGGTCGGAGTGCCTTTATCGAGATCTTCACGCAGATTAATGTGTAGCGGCATCTGGCCCAGCAGCTGGGTATGGTATTTCTCCGCCAGCTTCTCCGCGCCGCCGGTACCGAAGATAGGCTCGTGGTGACCACAGTTGCTGCAAATGTGCATGCTCATGTTTTCCACAATGCCCAACACCGGCACTTCGACCTTCTCGAACATCACGATGCCTTTTTTGGCGTCGATCAGCGCGATATCCTGCGGCGTAGTGACCACGACGGCCCCGGTCACAGGAATGTTCTGCGCCAGCGTCAGCTGAATATCACCGGTGCCTGGCGGCATGTCGAGAACCAGATAGTCGAGATCGGGCCACAGGGTCTCCTGCAGCATCTGCATCAGCGCTTTACTGGCCATCGGGCCGCGCCAGACCATCGCGTTGTCGTCAGTCACCAGATAACCAATGGAGTTGGTGGCCAGACCGTGCGCCATAATCGGCGCCATGTGGGTGCCGTCCGGAGACGTCGGACGCTGGTTTTCCGCGCCCAGCATGTTCGGGATCGATGGGCCGTAGATGTCGGCATCCAGAATGCCTACTTTCGCCCCTTCAGCAGCCAGCGCCAGCGCCAGGTTAACGGCGGTGGATGATTTACCGACCCCACCTTTGCCGGAACTGACGGCAATAATGTTTTTCACGCCGTTGATGCCCGGCTGGTTTTTCACACGCTTCAGCGTGGCGATGCTATGCGACAGCTTCCAGTCGATGGCTTTCGCCCCGGTCACCCGCAGCAGTTCAGCGCTGGTTTGCTCTTTTAATTCTTCAAAGGCGCTGTGCCAGACAAACGGCATCTGCAGTTCGATGTGAACGGTGTCGTCCAGCCAGGCGACATGGTGCAGCGCTTTCAGCGTCGTCAGGTTGTGCTTCAGCGTGGGGTGCTGGAAGTTTGCCAGCGTGCCGGCCACCATCGCACGTAGACGTTCAGGTGATTTGGCCTGGGATTCTGAGTTCATCCCGACTCCTTTGTTCTTGTGAATGAATGCGTCTCTTGTAGTTTACCTGAAAGGGACACGATCCCCCACTACAAGCGCATTTCGCGATAAAAAGCGGACTACTCATAGTTCACAAAAATCAGCGCCGTCGCCTGCAGCGCGCCGGGCTTAACCTTCTGGCGGTCGTAAACGTAGTAGCTAGCCGTCAGCGGAATCATCAACGTTGTCGCATTAAGCGCCTGGCCTGCGCTGGCGCGCCAGAGGTTATCGGCACTGTCCTTCGCGCCCTTCACGGTTGACAGCGCCACCGTCTTGCCGCCGCTCTCCAGCACAAACCCCACGCCGTTGGACTCGCTGCCCCGTAAGACCGTACGACTGCCGTTCAGCAGGTCAGCGCTGTAGAGGTAAACCGACATACCGCGCGTGGTTTGCAGGCTGGGCCCCTGCAGATCGCGACATTGCAGCCTTATCGCGCTGGTTCGGCTTTTCCCGCTAACGACGCCGCTCGTCGGCAGCTCTGACAGCGCAACATCCGGCAACGTTAAGGCCAGGTCATCAGGAAGGCAGGTACTCTTTTTCGGGCGATAAATAATGGTCAGGTTCTCAACATAAGAGTCGCCCTTCAGGCTGTTGGTTATATAGTTCACACAGCCAGTCCAGCTTAGGGTTTTACAGACGCCGAGGATAAAATTGATCAAACTGTTCGAATTACCGCCGGTATTGGCGATCAGCACGCCGGGAACATATACCGAGTCTGCACCACTGGTCGTCGCCTCATAAGCAGCGTGGCTAAGCTTTACCGTGTAGGACAGCGTTTTCTCGGTGGCGCTGGTCGTGCCAATCGTTTCAGAGGTTTTATCCGTCTGGACCGTCAGCTTGAGTTTCTGCCCGTTGCTAAACGGGCCGATCACGCTGTCTTTCACCACGGGAATATAGCTAATGGTGTCGTTTGCCGAATCGCACTTAATCCCGGAAAAGGTCATGCTGACGATGGTTGTGTACTGCTGTGTCAGCGCAAACTGTTCATCAACGGTGACCTCCGAGTCATGAGAAAATGAGACGGCCGACGATTTACACACCGCCCAACCGCTACTGGTATAGCCGCACAATACTAACGCGGCGATGATGGCTCCCTTCATGACGCCTCCTTTCTCAATGACAAATATAGGTTTTCAGTTCATCAACTTGCGTATCGAAGGTGACCACGCAGCGACTCTCTTGGGGGCCATCAAGCCTTACCGAAACGCTGCGCGGCAGGACGTCAGTACGGATAAACAACCGGCTGCCCTGCCCGACGAGCCCCACGTTATGGCCGCGGCTGTCCTCAACGTCATTGCCAAAGGTGAGCGGCGTGCCGTCTGGGCGCTGCGCTTTTATAAACCAGGGTTTGCGCGTATCGGTATCGAAGTGCGCCAGCACCACCGCGCCCCGCACCGGGGCCACGCTTTTTCGATTGCCAATAAGCTCGGTCTGGGTGGCGCTGCCGGAGACGTCCAGCGTGAGATGGTTTTCACGGTATGGCGACAAATTGTCATAAACCACCGTACCGTTACCATTAGTGGTGCGGTATTTCTGTCCGTTGACAAACGCCCCTTCCAGCCCAGGCGCATCAAGAATCGCGACGGTTTCCGCCAGTCGATTAGCCAGGCTCACCCCACCCGACCACAGCACCATTCCCCCGGAAATGTTGCCGCTCATTTGCCGATACTGTGAAGATTGGCTATAGCTGCCGCCGAGCGTCGCGACTGGCGTATTCCAGCTCACATTGGTCCCGGCCGTGGTCTCCTGATGTTGCTGCTGATGGCTCAGGTTAACGCCGTAGGTAAACTGATCTCGTTCACCGAGCGTGCCGGAAAGTCCGGTATTGTTCGCCGTAAAGCCCTCGTTATCAAAGGTAGTTGAGTTGGAAAGCGCCATCTGGCGGCGCGCGCCAGTCATGCCGTCGCTCCACATAAACGGGATTGAAATGAAGATGTTAAAGCGCTTGTCATCACGACGATCGTCGGTGTAGGTCTGGCTGGCGGAGAGCGTCCAGGAGACGCGCCGCCAGCTGTTTGAATAACTAAGCTGATAATCTTCGCTGTGGCCGCCGCGCTGCCAGTAGTCACGCCACAGTAAACTTAAGGAAAAGGCTCCCCATCCCGCGGCCAGCGACTGGCTGATATTGGCGGAGAAACTGTTTTTACGCCCGAAGTCGTTCTGGTAATAGTCGCCAATATCGTAGACATCGTGCTGTTCATGCGTATAGCTGTCTTTGTTGTTCGCCCACACATGATCGTTAAAGGTACGGTAATCTCGCGACGAGTAGCGATAGGCCGCAAGACCAAAATGGGTGGCAGTTCGGTTAAGATATTTGTTGTACGCGAGCTGATAACTTTGACCATCGAACGTACCGTTGTCCTGACGACTGTGTGAACGTACGGCATCCAGCGAAAACGCGCCCCAGCGGGTATTCCAGCCGGAGCCTATCGTGAAGGCGTTATAGTTACTCGCCAGCATCGCGCCGCCGTACAGCGTCACCAGGCTATTCAGACCATACTGGTAACTGACCTGGGTGAAATCGCTCTGTCGGCTGGCCCCTTCAATCTGACTGTGTCCCACCACGGCGTCATATTTTGCCACGCCGGGCTGGAGCATATTTGGCACTGAGCCATAGGGCACCAGATATTGCGTCAGCGTGCCATCGGCCTCTTTCACCGTCACGTCAAGATCGGCCCCGCCGCCTGCCAACTGGAGATCGGCAATCGCAAACGGACCGGGCGGGACTTCCTTCTGATACACCACAAAGCCGTTCTGCTCTATCGTCACCAGCGCGTTGCTCTGGGCAATCCCCTTCACCAACGGCGTAAAATTCTGCTTTGAGTTTGGCAGCATTTGCAGATCCCGATACAGACGCACGCCGCGAAAACGGACTGCGTCAAAGAGATCCGCAGAGGTATACATCTCCCCAGCGCGCAATACGCCCAGGATCGATGAAAGGCTTCGTTCGAGGTACAGAGTGTTGCTTTTCCACACGCCGGCATCGCTATTGACCTGGTTAAAACTGGCATCAGAGTGCAGCTGCCAGTCCAGCAAATTAAGTCCGCTGTTAAACCGCGCGTAGGTATTTTTGCTGCTCCCTGCGGAATGATAATCGCTGTGGTATTGACTGACATAATAAGAAGTGTAAAACGCATTTATTCCGCGCTGCCAGTTTTCGGGCGCAATATATCCTTGCTCAACTTCATCAACAAAGGCTTGCGGCACCGAGAGATCCAGACGAAAAACGCTAATATCAAACGTGTAGCTTCCGCCCTGCACTGCCTGTTCTAATGAAATGCAGGATGATTCGGGTAATGCTTTCAGGTTAATCCCCATCAATTGGACCTGAGCACGCGTCAGGCAGGTGTTATCGGTAATATTCACCGTATATTTCCCGCGCCATTGCTGATTAACATAAACATCCAGTTCATATTCGCCGGCAATCGGCTGTTCGCCGGATAATTGAAAACGGTCAGTTTTAACGCCCTGCATCCCACCAATCATAAAATGGGTATCGAAGGTTTCCTCTTCAGCCTGAACACAGCCAGCGAATAATGATAATAATACTGTCGAAGCTAAAGGGGCCATCCTTAACATAATCGGCTCCTGTTATTTTACGTTAATCCTGTCGCTGATATAGTTGCCGTGATCGTCAATAATCGTCAGAGAATATTGAGGTGCATTATTATTTTTCAGCGTTATCGTCTGATAGGCTCGTGGCGGTAACATGACGGTCTCGCCATTCACTTTGACATCATTCACTTTTATATCGGTAAGGGTAATCCAGTTAGCGTTATCATTTTTAATAACCATCTCCCGTCCGGTATAACTTAACGAGATCTGGCGAAAACTCGCGCGACTCACCGGGGCGATTCCCGTGGGTCGCCAGAAAAGTTTGATGCGATTTTGCAGCGCAAACTTAATCACATTTTTACTGCTGTTTTGCGCATCGTTAGGTGGAATACTCAGTACGTTTAAAAAGAACAGGCTCTCTCTATCCTGGGCTAACGTATTGGGCATTTTTTTGATTTTTATCTGCTGGCCGGAGTTTCCCGCCACCTTGACGACCGGCGGTGTCAGCAGAAACGGAACGTCAATGTTTTCCGGCGACCGCGACGTATCGCCATCATCAATCCACGATTGCACCAGCGAGGAACGCTCGCCTTGATTCATCACCTGGACCACAATATCCCGTTTTTCTGCTGGGTAAATCACCCGGGTCCCATACAGCACCACGCCAGCCTGAGCAGATAAACTGATTACCGCCAGGGTTAAGACTATTATTTTTTGCATATTCATCCAGGAATAAACGGCGGCGTTCGCCGCCGTTTATTTACAATATAATTAATCAGAGAAAACCTGCATGGTAATACTAGAATCAACCTCTCCGCTGGTTACCGTGCCGCTGGTACGGGCATAATATGCGGAGAAATCCAGTGTATAAATACCGTCAGCCTGTTTCACCAGCGTGATTGATTTTTGCGGGCTAATGGCTTCTGTTGAATTATTCATGTGTACTTTAAAACCGACACCATTTTCACCCGCGGTGTTGCGGGTAATGTCACTACCATTTCCGTTAAAGCCATCTGCAGCAAATGAAATACGCGGCGTAACATTCGGATCGCATTTAAACTTAATATTACCCACTGCGCTACTGGAATATGCTTTCAGTTCCTGGCCGGCATTCAGCGTATTGAATGCATCAACGCTGACGTCTGGCATTGTAATTGTAGCCTGGCTTTTGCCATCCTCAATCTGGCAAGTCGTGCCCAACACTTTACCGTTAATATGTAATACCGCTTCATCGTCCGCGGCCATAGCGCTTGCGCTCATCATAACTGCAGCTAATACCGAAGCAGACAGAATTGAATATTTCATAATGATATCCTTATTAGTATTTATTTGATTGTTGTTAAGGGTTGTTTCCCTTGAAGTAAAATTCTCACATGCGAAAAGTGTCTGCAATGTAATACTTTTGTTTTATTGATTAAAAACAAATTACACATAGCAGTATAA
>NZ_JANEWH010000199.1:0-6143 GCF_028069715.1 Kluyvera sp. Awk 3
GATGCAGAAATATGACAGCCAGCAACGATAATTTATGTTGTATGTGTAGAAAAACGGAAAATAATAAAGGCTGGATTATCCAGCCTTTATTTTATTTGAGCGCGCCGCTGAGGAACTGCTGCAAGCGCGGGCTTTTCGGATTGCCGAACACCTCTTCCGGTTTGCCTTCTTCCTCAATTTTCCCCTGATGGAGGAAAATGACGTGCGAAGAGACATGGCGCGCAAAGCCCATTTCGTGGGTCACCACCACCATGGTTTTCCCCTCTTCCGCCAGTTGCTGCATGATACGCAGCACCTCGCCCACCAGTTCAGGGTCCAGCGCGGAAGTCGGTTCATCAAACAGCAAGACCTCCGGCTCCATCGCCAACGCCCGGGCAATGGACACACGCTGCTGCTGGCCACCGGACAGATGCACCGGATATTTACCCTGCTGCCGCTCGTCGATGCCCACCTTTGCCAGATACTTCACCGCCCGCTCGCGCGCTTCCTGTTTGCTCAGGCCCAGCACCTGAATGGGGGCTTCCATCACGTTCTCCAGCACCGTCATGTGGCTCCACAGATTGAAGTGCTGGAAGACCATTGTCAGGCGCGTGCGTAGCAGGCGCAGCTGGTTTTTATCGGCCACCTTGAGTTGACCGTCATTATCGCGCACCAGGCCAATATTCTGCCCATTGACGATAATCGTGCCTTCGCTCGGCTTTTCGAGGAAGTTAATGCAGCGCAGAAAAGTACTTTTTCCCGACCCCGACGAACCGATAATGCTGATCACATCGCCAGCGTTAGCTTTCAGCGACACGCCCTTCAGCACCTCGTGCTCACCGTAGCGTTTGTGCAGGTCGATTACGTTTAGTTTTTTATCAGCCATCATGTTCTCAGTGCGTAGAAGTCGGTTTCATATGCTGTAACCAGCGCTTTTCCGCTTTGCGGAACAGGCGAATCAGCACATAGGAGATAATCAAATAGAGCACCGCTGCAATGCCGAAGGCGGTAAACGGCTGATAGGTCGCCGAGTTGATATCGCGGGCAATTTTCAGCAGATCCGGGACGGTCGCGGTGAACGCCAACGCCGTCGAGTGCAGCATCAGGATCACCTCGTTGCTGTAGGCAGGCAGCGCGATGCGCAGCGCCGACGGCAGAATAATGCAGCGGTAGAGCTTAAACGATGAGAAGCCGTAGGCGCGCGCCGCTTCAATCTCCCCTGCCGGCACCGAGCGAATCGCCCCGGCGAAAATTTCGGTGGTGTAGGCGCAGGTGTTGAGCGTTAAAGCCAGCACCGTACAGTTCAGGCCGCTGCGGAAAAAAGCGTTCAGCAGTTCGGTGCCTTTGACAATCTCCAGCGTATACATCCCGGAATAGAACACCAGCAGCTGCACATACAGCGGCGTGCCGCGAAAAATATAGGTGAACAGCCACACCGGAAACTTAATGTATTTGTTGCTTGAGACGCGGGCGATGGCGAGAAACAGCGCCATAATGCCGCCCATCACCACTGACAGCACCAGCAGCCACAGGGTGATCGCCACGCCGGTAAAGCGGTAACCGTCGGTCCACAGCAGCGCTTTCCAGTACTCCTGAATAATCTCAATCACAGGTCAGCCCTCTTCACGCCCACGGAGTAGCGGCGTTCGAGCAGCAGCAACACGCCATTGGAAACGGTAGTAAATAGCAGATAAATCAAGCCACAGACGATGGCAAAATAGAACGGTTCCCAGGTGCTCTTGCCGGCCAGTTGGGTGGCCTTGACCACATCTTCCAGCCCCAGCAGCGACACCAGCGCGGTGGCTTTGAGGATCACCTGCCAGTTGTTGCCAATCCCCGGCAGCGCATAACGCATCATGGCCGGAAAAAGAATACGACGGAAGGTTTGACCGCCGGTAAAACCAAAGGCCGTCGCGGCCTCAATATGCCCTTTCGGCACGGCCATAAAGGCCCCGCGGAAGGTTTCGGTGAAATAGGCTCCGTAGATGAAACCCAGGGTGATAATCCCGGCGATCATCGGGTCAATATCAAACTGCCCGATGCCGAGCGAGTCGGTGATAAGGTTAAGTACCATCTGCAGACCATAAAAGATCAGCAGCATCAGCACCAGGTCGGGCACCCCACGAATCAGCGTGGTATAGCCCTCAAAAATTAACGCCAGTACGCGATTTCGGGAGAGCTTGGCTCCCGCGCCAACCAGACCAATAAGCACGGCCAGAACCACTGAGCTGATAGCCAGCTCAAGGGTGACAAGGGCGCCCTGAAAAATTACCTGTGAAAACCCGTACAGCATGCTGCCAGTCCTGTCTTTACGCCCATCGCCCCGTGCGTGCGAAGCGATGGGTTACTCGTGATGATTATTCGCCGTAAACGTTAAAATCGAAGTACTTCTTCGCCAGCTTGTCGTAGGTGCCGTCAGCACGCATTTCAGCAAACGCCTTGTTCAGCGCGTTCAGCAGTTCGGTATCGTCTTTACGCAGGCCCATACCGGTACCGACGCCAAACAGCTTTTCGTCTTTAATGGACGGGCCGCCGAACTGGTAGTCTTTGCCGATCGGCTGTTTCAGGAAACCTTCGCTCGCCGCCACTTCATCCTGGAACGCCGCGTCGATACGGCCGGCAGTCAGGTCAGAGTAGATATTGTCCTGGCCCTGGTAGGAGACGATTTCAATCCCTTTCGGCGCCCAGTGCTCGTTACCGTAGGTTTCCTGGGTGGTGCCCTGCAGCACGCCCACGCGCTTGCCTTTCAGCGTGGCGAGGTCCGGGGTAACCGGGGAACCTTTTTTCACCACCAGACGCGAGTCGGCGGCATAAAGTTTGTCGGTAAAGGCGATTTCCTGCTGACGTTTTTCCGTGATCGACAGCGATGACATGATGGCATCGATTTTCTTCGCTTTCAGCGAGGGGATCAGTGCGTCCAGCGGGTTCTCCACGAAGGTACATTGTGCCTGGATGCGCTTACAGAGCTCTTTTGCCAGATCAATGTCAAAACCCACTAATTCACCCTGGGCATTTTTCGACTCGAACGGTGCGTACGTTGGGTCAGTGCCGATACGTACTTTTTGCGGAATTGCTGCAAATGCGCTGGAAGCAGAAGCAAGCGCTAAGACCAGAGAAAAAGACAACGCCAGTTTTTTCATAATCATCCTCAACAGACCGAAATTCTTGTGGGTTTTTAGAAATTATCTGAGCAGTTATCGTGCCATCTTTCGGCCCATCAAGGCAAAGTATTCTGCCCTTCCGGCTGGCTTTTTTCTCATTAAAAATGCTTAATTATGCAACCATGCGCAACTTTCGAGCAAAAAACGCACCATCATGGTGCATCGATAAAAATATGCACCATGATGACACTTCAGACCGCTTAGTCGCCGTAGACGTTAAAGTTGAAGTATTTCTTCGCCATTTTGTCGTAGGTACCATCGGCACGCAGCTCCGCCAGCGCTTTATCCAGCGCCGCTTTCAACTCAACGTCGTCTTTACGTAGCCCAACGCCCGTGCCGTCGCCGAAGTATTTCTTGTCTTTTACCGACGGACCGGCAAAGTCAAAATCTTTCCCGGCGGGTTGTTTGAGGAAGCCTTCGCTGGCGGCCACTTCGTCCTGGAACGCGGCGTCAAGACGCCCGGCGGCCATGTCGGAGTAGATCAGGTCCTGATTTTGATAGGCGACCACGTCAACGCCTTTACTGCGCCAGTTTTCATTGGCATAGGCTTCCTGGGTCGATCCCTGCAGCACGCCAATATGCTTGCCTTTCAGGGCGTCCAGCGTCGGCTTAATGGCCGAGCCTTTCGCGGCTATCAGGCGAGAGTCAGCCGCGTACAGCTTGTCGGAGAAGGCAATCTCCTGCTGACGTTTTTCGGTGATGGACAATGAAGAGATGATGGCATCGATTTTCTTCGCTTTCAGCGAAGGAATCAGCGCATCAAAGTCGCTCCCCACCCAGGTGCACTTGATGCTGGCGCGTTTGCACATTTCGTTGCCCAGATCGATATCAAAGCCGATGAAATCGCCTTTGGCATCTTTCGATGAGAACGGTGCGTAGGTGGTATCGGTACCGATGCGAATGCTCTGCGGCAGTGCGGCAAAAACGCTGGCGGCGCTGCTGAGGCCCAGCAGCAAAGAGAGAGCAAGAACCGTCTTCTTCATACGTTCCCCTATTAAATCGTGATGTTGTTAACTGCGATATAGTTATGTTGTGTTGTGCTTGCCAACCTGACATTGCATCTTCTGTGCCATATTTTTCGCCTTAACAGCAAACGACGTTAAATATGTTAACAATAAGATAACAAGAGGTGAACATGAGGGAAGATATCAGCCGCAGCGTATAAATCGAGCACAAAAACGCAATCGGGATGATTAAATAGCGAGGATTTGATCGGCGTTGCAGATTTGCCCTGAAACAGGGCAAAAGATACATTAAGCGCGCTTTTTCGTGCGCGGTCAGGCTCCCGACCAGCGGGTAAACAGATCGTCCGGCAACGCGATATCGAACTGATCGAGCACCCGGTTAACGGTCTGGTTGATGACGTCATCCAGCGTTTGTGGTCGATGATAGAACGCCGGCACCGGCGGCATGATAACGGCGCCTATCTCTGCCGCCTGAGTCATCAGCCGCAAATGCCCCAGATGCAGCGGCGTTTCACGCACGCACAGCACCAACGGGCGACGCTCCTTCAGCACCACGTCGGCAGCGCGCGTCAGCAGGCCGTCAGTGTAACTGTTCACGATGCCGGAAAGGGTCTTGATGGAACAGGGTAAAATCGCCATGCCCGCCGTTTTGAACGAACCGGAGGAGATACTGGCGGCAATATCCCGCGCGTCGTGTACGACGTCAGCCAGTGCCTGAACCTCACGCAGCGACAGGTCCGTTTCCAGCGATAGCGTCTGTCGTGCCGCCAGACTCATCACCAGATGCGTTTCCACATCCGGTACAGATTGCAGCACTTCAAGCATACGCACGCCGTAAATGGCGCCGCTGGCGCCGGAGATTCCAATGATGAGTCGTTTCACGCTGACCGCCTTGTATCCGTAATGGCGCCAACTTTGCCGGATTACGGCGCCAGACGCAACCGTGACGCGCTGGCGTCGGTCACAGAACTTTCGCGGGCCACCAGCCTTACCGGCAGCAGCAGATTTCTTTCGCTCTCCTCGCCAAGCAACAACTGGAAAGCATCACGCCCCAACTCACGTTTATCGACGGCCACCGTCGACAGCGGCGGATGCGCCCAGGCCGCGGCGTCGATATCATCGAAACCGACAATCGCCACGTCTTCCGGGACGCGAATCCCCCGGCGCGCGCATTCGCGCATTGCCACCAGCGCCGCCACGTCGTTGTAGGCGAAAATCGCATCCGGCGGCTGCGCCAGCGCCAACAGCTGTGACATCCCCTCCACCAGCGCCTGCTCGATATCCTTCACCGGCGGCACCTCAATGCGGTAGGCCGCGGGCAGAACCAGACCGGCATCGAATAACGCTTGCTGGTAGCCCTCGACGCGCTGGCGAATACTGTAGTGGCGCTGAGACGTGCCCAGAAACGCAATGCGCGTTCTCCCCTGCTCCAGTAGATGGCGGGTTGCCACAAAGCCGCCGTGGTAGTTATCCGGGTTCACGCAGGGAAAGTCGGCCGCCCACAGATCGACCAGCGCCACTGGCAGCGCCGACTGGCGTAACGCTGCCAATACCTCAGGTTCAAGATATCCCGCGCAGATTAACGCGTCCGGCTGGTGCAGATTAATCAGATCCGCCACCGCATCTTCCGGGCCAATCGGCTGGAAGCTCATCGCGATGTCGTTTTCACGGCAGGCATCCGCCACGCCGAGCATCACCGTGGAATAGAACGGCAGCGCGCTGGCGATATTGTGTTCGCGGTGCAGCAAAAACAGCAGCCGCTTGATGCGCCCGCTGCGCAGGCGGCTGAAGTCGTACCCTTCCGCCTGGGCAATCGCCAGAATACGCTGTCGCGTTTCATCGCTCAGCCCCGGCTGCCCTTTCAGCGCACGAGAAACTGCCGCAATCGAGACGCCGCACGCGCTGGCAATGTCTTTGATTCGGGTTTTCTTCACCATCCTTCGCTTTACCTCATTAACGGCCTGACGGGACAAAGAGTATCACGCGTGGTCATCCCCCCTGCAATCTTAAGTTTTATTTTTACTAAACATTTTAATAT
>NZ_JANEWH010000002.1:0-94166 GCF_028069715.1 Kluyvera sp. Awk 3
GTTATTAAATTGCTGTTGTTTTACGCAACATGCTGAGTATATTGTAATCGATAGTTGATGAAAATTTGGTTTCGTAGAAAGGCCTTTTTCTGGGAGTAGTGCGGATGCTGTTGAATGGCCCGCATTCTGTAAGCAATTATATTGTAATTATTTACCTTGTGAATTAAGGTCGCCGCAACGGAGTAACAACTGGTATCTCCTGCGTTGGTTTATGCGGTCCACGACAGGTTGTTACCTGAAAGTCATTAACCATAATAAGGAGTTTAGGATGAAAGTCGCAGTCCTTGGTGCCGCCGGCGGTATTGGCCAGGCGCTTGCCCTACTACTAAAGACCCAACTGCCTTCAGGTTCAGAACTCTCTCTCTATGATATTGCCCCCGTCACGCCAGGTGTGGCGGTCGATCTCAGCCATATTCCGACGGATGTTAAAATCAAAGGCTTCTCCGGTGAAGACGCTACACCTGCGCTGGAAGGGGCTGATGTGGTCCTGATTTCTGCCGGCGTGGCGCGTAAGCCCGGTATGGATCGCTCCGATCTGTTTAACGTTAACGCCGGGATTGTCAAAAACCTGGTGCAACAAATCGCCAAAACCGCCCCGAAAGCCTGTATTGGTATTATCACCAACCCGGTGAATACCACAGTGGCCATTGCCGCTGAAGTGCTGAAAAAGGCGGGCGTGTATGACAAGAACAAACTGTTCGGCGTGACCACGCTGGATATCATCCGCTCCAACACTTTCGTGGCGGAGCTAAAAGGTAAAAGCGCCAGCGAAGTTGAAGTGCCGGTGATAGGCGGCCACTCTGGCGTGACCATTCTGCCTTTATTATCGCAAATCTCCGGCGTGAGCTTCTCCGATCAGGAAGTGAACGACCTGACCAAACGCATCCAGAACGCGGGCACCGAAGTGGTGGAAGCGAAGGCGGGTGGCGGCTCGGCTACGCTCTCCATGGGCCAGGCGGCGGCGCGTTTCGGCCTGTCTCTGGTTCGCGCCCTGCAGGGCGAGAAGGGCGTGGTTGAATGCGCCTATGTCGAAGGAGACGGCCAGTACGCGCGCTTCTTCTCGCAGCCGCTGCTGTTAGGTAAAAACGGGATTGAAGAACGTCAGTCGATTGGCAAACTGAGCGCTTACGAACAGCAGGCGCTGGAAGGTATGCTTGAGACGCTGAGAAAAGATATTCAGCTGGGTGAAGATTTCATCAATAAATAAGGCGTGACGCCTTAGACGTGACAAAGGGGCCAATGGCCCCTTTGCTTTTTCTGCTGCTTAGCCCGACGCCGGATATTCCTGAATGGTGACCTGCATGGTCAGTTTCTTATCATCACGCATCACGACCACCGGAATGACCGATCCCGGACGAATCTCGGCGACCTGGTCCATGGTTTCCAGCGCGGAAATCGCCGGTTTACCGTTGACCGAAATAATCACGTCGTTGTTCTGAATACCCGCCTGTGCCGCCGGGCCATCCGGGGCTATCTCATTGACGACAATCCCCTGAATTTGATCGATACCGCCGCCCTGTGAATGCAGCGGGGCAATTTCTCGTCCGCTGATGCCGATAAAGCCGCGAATCACGCGTCCGTCACGAATCAGCTTATCCATAATTTTGGTTGCCAGCTGGAACGGAATGGCGAAACTCAGCCCCTCCGGGGTTTCACCGTCGTTACTCTTATCGAAAGAGAGGGTGTTAATGCCCATCAGCTCACCCAGCGAGTTGACCAGCGCGCCGCCGGAGTTACCGTGGTTGATAGAGGCATCGGTCTGCAGAAAGTTCTGTCGACCACTTGGGTTGAGGCCGATACGACCGGTCGCGCTGATAATCCCCTGGGTAATGGTCTGCCCGAGGTTGTACGGGTTGCCGATGGCCAGCACTACGTCACCGATGTGCGGTGTGCGCTTCGGGTTAATGGGGATGACCGGCAGGCCGCCGGTGGCGTTGATCTTCAGCACCGCCAGATCGGTCAGGCTATCGGAGCCGACCAGCAGGGCTTCAAACACGCGACCATCCTGGAGGGCGACGATGATCTGATCGGCATCGTTGATCACATGTTTGTTGGTAATAATGTAGCCGCGCTCGTCCATGATCACCCCGGATCCGAGCGTTTTGATTTCCAGCTGATTATTGGTGTTGCTGTTCAGACTGCGGTTATAGACGTTCACCACCGCAGGGGCAGCGCGGCGCACCGCCGTGTTATAGCTGGCGGGGGCTTCATCTGTACTGCTAAAGCGCTCGGTGGATAACGGATTCCACTGACGCAACGAAGGGACGGTGACAATGAGTATGCCGCCAACCAGTAAACCAAGTGCAACCGAACGTAAGAGCTTTACAAGCATGATACAGGCATCGTTGATGAGGAAACTGGACGAAGCATACCACGAGAAAAACCGGACATACATTCCAGGCTATGCCCGGTTTTTCGTGGATTAGCGCAGAAGCAGGTAAATACTTTCATTACCGCGTATGACATTCAGCGCGATAACCGCCGGTTTCGCTTCCAGCACTTTGCGCAGTTCGGCAATCGACTGTGTCGGCTGGCGGTTGATACCGATGATGACGTCATCTTTATGCAGGCCGATTTGCGCGGCAGGGCTACCTTTTTCCACGCCAGAAATGACAACCCCTTTAGTGCCGCTTTTCGCCTGGCCATCGCTGAGCGATGCCCCTTCCAGCGCCGGGATAATCAGCTGTGCGCTGGCGGTTGATGAGGCGCTCTTATCCAGCGTCACCTCTACTTCCAGCGGTTTACCGTCGCGGAGCAGGCCCAATTTGACCTTCGAACCCGGTTCCGTGGTGGCGATGCGGGAACGCAACTCGGCGAAACTGTTCAGCGGCTTGCCGTTCAGGCTGGTAATCACGTCGCCGGATTTAATTCCCGCTTTTGCTGAACCGGAGCCAGGCAGCACTTCGCTAACGAATGCCCCGCGCTGCACATCGAGATTAAACGCTTTGGCGATGTCGGCGGTCATCTCCATACCGCGGATGCCGAGCAGGCCGCGTTTGATCTCACCGAACTGAATCAGCTGTTGAGCGAGGGTCTGTGCCATGTTGCTGGGGATAGCAAAGCCGATACCGACGCTGCCGCCACCGGGAGCCAGAATGGCGGTGTTAATACCGATCAGCTCGCCGTTCAGGTTCAGCAGCGCGCCGCCGGAGTTGCCGCGGTTGATAGCCGCATCGGTCTGAATGAAGTTCTCCAGCCCTTCCAGATTGAGGCCGCTACGGCCCAGCGCCGAGACGATACCGGATGTGACGGTCTGCCCCAGGCCGAACGGGTTCCCGACGGCCACGGCGAAGTCGCCCACGCGCAGTTTGTCGGAATCGGCGATGGCGATTTGCGTCAAATGGCTGGCTTTCTGGATTTGTAACAGCGCAATGTCGCTCTGGTCGTCGCTGCCGATAAGCTTCGCTTCAAACTCACGGCCATCGTTCAACTGAACGCTGATTTTCTGCGCGTCGCTGATGACGTGATTGTTGGTTAGCACGTAGCCTTTAATGGCATCAATAATGACGCCGGAGCCCAGACCTTCAAACTGCTGGGTGGGCTCATTGGCCGTGTTGCCGCCATCGTCGCCAAAGAACTTTTTGAGCTCGTCTGGCACCTGCTGATTCACGGGGGCCGTTCCTTCTACCTGAACGCTCACCACCGCAGGCAGCACTTTCTCCAGCATCGGCGCGAGGCTAGGCAGCGCGCCCTGGCCTGGAACCTGTGTCGGCAGCGACGCGAACGCCGGCGCTGGAGCGGCGAGGGATAACCCAACGCTTAACGCCAACGCACTTAACAGTAAAGTTGATTTATTCATTGATGCTGGCCCTCATGACCCTTGATGCAAGAACACGACTTCCCGAAAAGACTGATGTTATTGAAGTAAATATAGACGGCGTAGGCAGAAGAGGACGGGCGCATGCCATGCGCCCGTAAAATATTTGTGGAATGCAGATTAATCGCGTTTTGCACCGCTACGCAGCAGACCGGATGCGCCGTCGGAGTAGTCGCGCGGCATCTGTACCGGCGCCTGATCGTTTCCGGCTTCGGACTCGGCCAGACGGTTGCGGAACGGGTTGGCTTCCGCAGACATGCCCGGCAGCAGATTGCTGGAGCTTTTCGCCATGTGCTGGTAGATCTGGCGATAGTCATCGGCCATGTTATCGAGCAGCTCGGCGCTGCGGGCGAAATGGCTGACCAGCTCTTCGCGGTACTCTTCCAGCTCGGCTTTGTTTTTCTCCAGCTCGTACTGCAACGCCTGCTGCTGGCGTAATTTACGATTACCAAAACGCATGGCTACGGCACCGATGATGATACCGACAACTAACCCAATTAGCGCGTATTCCCAGGTCATGAACATCTCCCATTGTTTTGTTGTTCCGTAGGGTATTGGCGGCTTCGGCAACTCCATACCAGCGCCCGATAGTGCCACTATAACCGCTAATCCTGTAGAAGTGGAATCCTGACGCATCATCGCGTAGTGTAGAACGGACTTTTTTTAGTCAATCGTGAAGTAAGACATACCGGTTTTCAAAGGAATAACAATTAGATCATGCAAAGCCAGTCCCCCACATCGCGCTACCTTCAGGCCCTCGAGGAGGGCAGCCATCAACCTGACGATGTTCAGCGCGAGGCGGTAAACCGTCTCGATACCATTTACCAGGAACTCCAGCATAAAACGCCCGTCTCCGCCCCTGTCGGTGGCCTGCGCGCGCGTTTTGGCAAACTGCTCGGCAAGAAAGAGCCTGACGCGCCGAGCGCCGTACGTGGCCTGTATATGTGGGGCGGCGTGGGGCGAGGGAAAACCTGGCTGATGGATATGTTCTATCAAAGCCTACCGGGCGAGCGGAAGCAGCGCCTGCACTTCCACCGCTTTATGTTACGCGTGCATGAAGAACTGGCCGCGCTCCAGGGGCACACTGACCCGCTGGAAATTGTGGCCGAACGCTTTAAAGCCGAGACCGACGTGCTGTGTTTTGATGAATTTTTTGTTTCCGATATTACCGATGCCATGCTCCTTGGCGGCCTGATGAAGGCGCTGTTCGCGCGCGGTATTACGCTGGTCGCGACCTCCAACATTCCGCCGGATGAACTGTATCGTAATGGGCTACAGCGTGCGCGCTTCCTGCCGGCGATCGAGGCGATTAAAGAGCACTGCGATATCATGAATGTCGACGCGGGCATCGACTATCGTCTACGCACGCTGACGCAGGCGCACCTGTGGCTTTCGCCGCTCAACGCAGAGACCCGCCAGCAGATGAACAAACTGTGGCTGGCACTGGCGGGGACGCCGCAGATGAACCAGACCACGCTGGAGATTAATCATCGTCCGCTGCCGACTCTTGGCGTAGAAAACCAGACGCTGGCGGTCTCCTTTAATACCCTGTGTGTCGACGCACGCAGCCAGCACGACTACATTGCGCTGTCGCGTCTGTTCCACACCGTGATGTTGTTTGACGTGTCTGTGATGACGCCATTGCTTGAGAGCGAAGCGCGCCGTTTTATCGCGCTGGTGGACGAATTCTACGAACGCCATGTGAAGCTGGTGGTGAGCGCCGAAGTCGAGTTGTACAACATCTATCAGGGGGAGCGACTGAAATTTGAGTTCCAGCGCTGCCTGTCGCGTTTGCAGGAGATGCAGAGCGAAGAGTATCTGAAGCGTGCGCATATGCCTTAACGCTACCCTCTCCCCGTGGGAGAGGGGCTGGGGGTGAGGGCATCAGGCTGTGCATCCCCAAACCCTGAAAAACCCGCAGCAAATCACATAAAGGGGTCGACCTTTGACCCCGACTTCTCTATAATCTTGCGACCCCACGTTACAAGAGAGTTTTTTTCCCAAAACTTTCTCTGCGCCGGCATAGGCTATTCGAAGGGGTAGGTTTGCTGGACAATGTCGTGTGAACCTCAACTGACTAAACGTTTGGGTGTTCACCAACGTGTAACTTATTTATTTGGGTAAGCTTTTAATGAAAACTTTTACAGCTAAACCAGAAACCGTAAAACGCGACTGGTATGTTGTTGACGCGACCGGTAAAACTCTGGGCCGTCTGGCTTCCGAACTGGCTCTGCGCCTGCGCGGTAAGCACAAAGCGGAATACACTCCGCACGTAGATACCGGTGATTACATCATCGTTCTGAACGCTGACAAAGTTGCTGTAACCGGCAACAAGCGTACTGACAAAGTGTACTATCACCACACCGGCCACATCGGTGGTATCAAAGAAGCGACCTTTGAAGAGATGATTGCTCGCCGTCCTGAGCGTGTGATTGAAATCGCGGTTAAAGGCATGCTGCCAAAAGGCCCGCTGGGTCGTGCTATGTTCCGTAAACTGAAAGTTTACGCTGGCAACGAGCACAACCACGCGGCACAGCAACCGCAAGTTCTTGACATCTAATCGGGATTATAGGCAATGGCTGAAAATCAATACTACGGCACTGGTCGCCGCAAAAGTTCCGCAGCTCGCGTTTTCATCAAACCGGGCAACGGCAAAATCGTTATCAACCAACGTTCTCTGGAACAGTACTTCGGTCGTGAAACTGCTCGCATGGTAGTTCGTCAGCCGCTGGAACTGGTCGACATGGTTGAGAAACTGGATCTGTACATCACTGTTAAAGGTGGTGGTATCTCTGGTCAGGCTGGTGCGATCCGTCACGGTATCACCCGCGCTCTGATGGAGTACGACGAATCCCTGCGTGGCGAACTGCGTAAAGCTGGCTTCGTTACTCGTGATGCTCGTCAGGTTGAACGTAAGAAAGTCGGCCTGCGTAAAGCACGTCGTCGTCCGCAGTTCTCCAAACGTTAATTGCTTTCTGCTTCGGCAGACAACAATTTGCGAAAAAACCCGCTTCGGCGGGTTTTTTTATGCCTGCAAGACGGGGCTGCCGCGCTCTTTTTCCGCTTTTCAGGAATCCCCTCACCACAAGTCGTTCAAAATCTGGTAGACTATCTTCCAATTTTCTGCCCAAATGCGCGCGATTGTTCATTTTTTGTTTAGTTTGTGAACGAGAATGTCGTTTAGCGTGTAGCTGAGGCTTGTCATCTGGCTAGCCGCCGTTGTGGCTGGTAGCAGTAAAAATTCTGAATATACCTGGAGGTTTTCATGGCTGTCGCTGCCAACAAACGTTCGGTAATGACGCTGTTTTCTGGTCCTACTGACATCTATAGCCATCAGGTCCGCATTGTGCTGGCTGAGAAGGGTGTCAGCTTTGAGATAGAGCACGTGGAAAAGGACAATCCACCGCAGGATCTGATTGACCTCAACCCGAATCAAAGCGTTCCGACACTCGTAGATCGTGAGCTGACGCTGTGGGAATCACGCATCATTATGGAATACCTTGATGAGCGTTTCCCGCATCCGCCGCTGATGCCGGTTTACCCGGTTGCACGTGGTGAAAGCCGCCTGTACATGCACCGTATCGAGAAAGACTGGTACTCACTGATGAACACCGTGATGACCGGTTCCGCCGCGCAGGCTGACGCCGCGCGTAAACAGCTGCGTGAAGAGCTGCTGGCGATCGCGCCGGTCTTCACCCAGAAGCCGTTCTTCCTGAGCGATGAATTCAGCATTGTCGACTGCTACCTGGCGCCGCTGCTGTGGCGTCTGCCGGTAATGGGCATTGAGCTGAGCGGTGCTGGCGCGAAAGAGCTGAAAGGCTATATGACGCGCGTCTTCGAACGTGACTCTTTCCTCGCCTCCTTAACGGAAGCCGAGCGCGAAATGCGCCTTGGCCGGGGTTAATTGAATGGAAGTTTCGCAACTTTCTCCGCGCCGCCCGTACCTGCTGCGTGCATTCTATGAGTGGCTGCTGGACAACCAGCTGACGCCGCACCTGGTGGTAGATGTCATGCTGCCGGGCGTGAATGTGCCGATGGAATACGCGCGTGACGGGCAGATCGTGTTGAACATCGCGCCGCGTGCGGTGGGGAATCTTGAGCTGGCCAACGATGAAGTGCGCTTCAATGCGCGCTTTGGCGGCGTGCCGCGTCAGGTTTCCGTTCCGCTGGCTGCCGTGCTGGCGATCTACGCCCGTGAGAACGGTGCCGGAACCATGTTTGAGCCAGAAGCCGCATACGATGAAAATGTTGAAGGCTTCAACGACGGCGAAGACGTGGATAACGGCGCAAGCGAGACCGTGATGTCGGTGATTGATGGCAATAAGCCGGATAGCGACGACGGAGACGATCCCGACGATACGCCACCACCGCCTCGCGGCGGGCGTCCGGCGCTTCGCGTTGTGAAATAGAAAACAGGCCCATACGGGCCTGTTTTGTTATGGCTATCGTTTAAACGTCACTTTTTCTGGCATGTTGAGGTGAAGCGTCGTCTGGCTTGGCACCGTTTCGGCAATCACCCGACCATGGCGGATAGAGTAGCGGGCTGGCGTCTGGCGACGTACAGCATCAAAACCATTTTCCGCAGGGAGAATCACCAGATTGGCGCTATTACCGATCTCAAGGCCATAATCCTGCAGATGCAACGTTTTCGCGCTGTGGGTCGTTATCAGGTTCAGCCCATCATTAATCTGCCCGTATCCCATCAGCTGGCACACGTGTAATCCCATATGCAGCACCTGCAGCATATTCGCGGTACCCAGTGGATACCACGGATCGAAGACGTCGTCATGACCGAAGCAGACGTTGATATCCGCCTCCAGCATCTCTTTGACGCGCGTGACGCCGCGGCGTTTCGGATAGGTGTCAAAACGTCCTTGCAGGTGAATGTTCACCAGCGGATTGGCGACAAAGTTAATGCCGGACATCTTTAACAGGCGGAAAAGGCGGGAAGCGTACGCACCGTTATAGGAGTGCATTGCCGTCGTGTGGCTGGCAGTCACGCGAGCCCCCATCTCATCACGGTGCGCCAGCGCCGCGACGGTTTCAACGAAGCGTGATTGCTCATCGTCAATTTCATCGCAGTGTACGTCGATGAGTCTGTCGTATTTTTGCGCCAGGGCGAAAATTTTATGCAGCGATTCAACGCCATATTCACGGGTAAATTCAAAGTGGGGAATGGCGCCAATGACGTCGGCGCCCAAACGTACAGCTTCTTCTAACAGCACCTCACCGTTGGGATAAGAAAGAATGCCTTCTTGCGGGAACGCGACGATTTGCAGCTCTACCCACGGCGCGACTTCTTGCTTCACTTCCAGCATGGCTTTCAGCGCCGTCAACGTGGGGTCGGAGACGTCAACGTGAGTACGAACGTACTGGATACCGTTGGCCATCTGCCACTTCAGGGTTTGCATGGCCCGCGCTTTTACATCTTCGTGAGTGAGCATCGCCTTGCGTTCGGCCCAGCGTTCAATACCTTCAAACAGCGTGCCTGACTGGTTCCAGTTTGGTTCGCCAGCGGTTTGCGTGGTGTCCAGATGGATGTGCGGTTCAACAAACGGAGGGATTGCCAGACCACCTTCAATATCCAGCACATTGCCCTGTGGCGCCGACGCCGTTTCCTGAGGCTCAAAACGGCTAAAGCGCCCATTTTCAATGGTGATTTGCCACAATCCTTCACGCCCCTGCAAGCGGGCCTGACGAAGGGTAATATTATTATTCTGCATGGCTAACCTCCGAGGATTTAGCAAGGCTACGATTAAAGAGTGGATTCAGCAGGATATAGCTGAATACGCCGCCGAGGACGGCGTTGACCGGGACAATTCCGGGAATATAGTGACCCGCAGCGATACCCAGTGCAACGGACAGAATGGCCACCCAGTTCACGGTAATAAATTGCGCTTTGTTGAAGTCGGCATATTTGCGGTGGTTCAACAGATAGTCGGCGATGATCACGCCCCCAATGGGGGGAATCGCCGCCGACAGAAAGGTCAGCCAGCCGACAAAGTTATTGTAAAGCCACAGTGCGCACAGCGTCCCAATAATACCGTTCGCCACCGACAGCGTGCGGCTGGAAAGACCGGTAATGTTGGCAAAGCCCAGACCAGATGCGTACAGCGCATTGTCATTGGTGGTCCAGATATTCAGGCCGAGTACCACAATCGCCGGCAGCAGCAGGCCCTGGGCTATCATCACGTCAGAAATATCCGCTTGCCCGACAGCGGCAGCGCCCGCCGCCCCAAAGATAAACATCAATGAGTTACCGAGGAAAAACGCCACCATCGCAATCAGCACCGCCCCTTTGGCGTTGCGGCCAAAGCGAACGAAGTCGGCGGTTAAGGTACCGGCGCTGACAAACGAGCCGACAACCAGCGCGAGTGCGGTGGAGAAATTGAGCGGCGTCTGCGGCACAATCGTTTTTAAGTGGTCTAAACCGCCAACGTCGCTCACCGCCAGCCAGACCGAGTAGTTGCCCAGAATGACAATCGCAGGCACGGCGATAATCGAGAGAATAGTCAGTGCCGAGATACCGAAGAAGATGGTCAGGGTCATCAACAGCCCGGAAACCGCAATCAGGATATTGACGTCAATGCCCGTTGCTTTGCCCACCGGGATGGCAAACATAGCCACGCCGACGCCAAACCAGCCTACCTGCGTGCCGCCGAGCAGCATGGAAGGAAGCCATGAGCCTTTTACGCCAAAGGAGTAACGAGCAAGAAGGTGGGTAGAGAGTCCGGTTTTTGCGCCGATGAAACCAAGAAATGCGGTGTAGATACCGAGGAGGAGGTTACCGAAGAAAACTGCAAGGAAGAAATCATGATAGGAAAGACCGGTACCGAGTGTTCCTCCGGTCCACATACTGGCGGAAAAAAACGTTAACCCCAACATCACAAACGTGAGTGGAACTACGCCTTTCCGCGCCGCCAGAGGGACGGGCCCCTGGCTATAATTGTTGTCCTGCGACACAATGCCTCCATGAATTTTGCCCAAAAAATCCGCCGCATAATATACAGTTCTCAGAATAAAGCAAACGTTTCCGCGTGATTTTTTGTTGGTTATTATTCATGGGGGTGATGATTTCGCCGCTTTCCCTCGGTTTACAGTCAATCCACTCCTGTGGGTTGAGGTGCCAACATGGCTTGTGAACGAATGAGTTCGTCAGCAAGTAGTCGTTCGTCAGGCAACTGCACTTTGTACTCGCTCGCCATGATGGTATTCGGCAGGCCAGTCAGCGCGTAATGCGCTTCCCCCGCGCCTTTTCCCGCGCACAGAATCAACCCAACGGGCGGGTTTTCTCCCGGCATTGTCCAGTGCTCTTTGGCATAGTTCAGGTACATATTCATCTGCCCGGCATCCGCATAACCGAATTTGCCTACCTTCAGGTCAACGAGCAACAGGCAGCGCAAGCGGCGATGGAAGAACAGCAGATCGACGCGGAACCAGCTATCGTCTATGCGTAATCGGCGTTGGCGGCCAACAAAAGCAAAATCGTCACCGAGCTCCAGCATAAAGTCCATCAGGTGGCTGAGCAGGGCATCTTCGAGATCCGACTCTGAATACGCGTCCTTCAGGTTAAGAAACTCCAGAATGAACGGGTCGCGTATGGCTTGCTCCGGAAAAACGTTGGGTTCGGCGGGTGCTGGTTGCTGCAACATGGCGGATTTGTCGTGTGACAGCAGCGTTCGTTCGTAAAATTGAGTGGCGATTTGCCGATCGAGCTGCCGCACGGACCAGCCGTTACGTAGCGTCTCTTTCTCGTAAAAAGTGCGGGCATCGGAATTTTTTACCGAAAGTAAACGCACGTAAGCTGACCAGGGAAGTGGAAAAATTTTTGCAAGTTGTACCAGACGTGAAGATTCTGCAGACACTGTCTGCGGAATTTCAATACTCTGAAAACATAGATAAAATGTTCTCATTTGCCACAAATTCCGGGTGGAAAAACCACGCTTATAGCGCAGGCTTAAATCTGCGGATAACCGCTCAATAAGCTGAATACCATAAGCCGCCCGTGCTTCGCCGCCCTGTTCAAACTCGACAATTCTCCTGCCGATTTCCCAGTAGGTTGCCGTCATTAAAGCGTTAATGCTACGGACAGTCTCAGTGTGGGCTGTATCTACTAATTGAATAATACCGTCATGGATTTGCTGATAATCGTCAGCGTGTTGTGGTGGTGTAGGCGTAGTCATGTCATCCCTGGCGCGAGAGTTGCGAAATAAAAAGATATCGCTACCAATACGCTTCGGGCATAGCCCGGTCAATCCAGGAGAGGTGTATTACATTGCGTTGCAGCAGTAATTGCGAGCGGCTTTCGAAGAATGAATCTGCATGTATTTAGCAGAAAAATATTGGCTCCCCATCCATCAGCGTGAAGCTGGGGCAGGGGAGCCAGCAGGAATTACACTTCCAGGTAGTTCATGATCCCGTCAGCCGCTTTACGACCTTCGGCAATCGCCGTTACCACCAGATCCGAACCGCGCACGATGTCGCCACCGGCAAAGATTTTCGGGTTGCTGGTCTGGAAGGCGTTGTCGCTGCCTTCCGGGGCAATGATGCGGCCCTGAGAGTCCAGCTCGACGCTGTGCTTCGCCAGCCATTCCATGCTGTGCGGACGGAAACCGAACGCCATCACCACCGCGTCGGCAGGAACCACATGCTCGGAACCGGCGACGATTTCCGCGCGACGGCGGCCTTTGGCATCTGGCTGACCCATCTCGGTACGCGCCATTTTCACGCCGCAGACTTTGCCGTTGGCATTCACTTCTACGCCCAGCGGCTGCACGTTGAACTGGAATTCCACGCCTTCTTCGCGCGCGTTTTTCACTTCGCGTTTGGAACCCGGCATGTTCTCTTCATCACGACGGTAGGCACAGGTAACATGCGTTGCGCCCTGACGAATGGAGGTGCGTACGCAGTCCATCGCGGTGTCGCCGCCGCCCAGTACCACCACGCGTTTGCCTTCCATGCTGACGTACGGTTCTTCAGTCGTTTCGCCGAAGCCCATGATCTGCTTGGTGTTGGCAATCAGGAACGGCAGGGCGTCGAATACGCCGGAAGCGTCTTCGTTCTCCAGCCCGCCGCGCATTGACTGATAGGTGCCCACGCCGAGGAACACGGCATCGTAATCTTTCAGCAGGTCGTCGAGCTGTACGTCACGGCCCACTTCGACGTTGAGTTTGAATTCAATGCCCATGCCGGTGAAGATCTCACGGCGGCGGGTCATGACTTCTTTCTCCAGCTTGAAGGCCGGGATACCGAAGGTCAGCAGACCACCGATTTCCGGGTGACGGTCGAAGACCACCGCCTTCACGCCGTTGCGAGTCAGCACATCGGCGCACGCCAGGCCCGCCGGGCCCGCGCCGATGATGGCGACTTTCTTGCCGGTTTGCTTCACGCCGGTGAGGTCCGGACGCCAGCCCATCTCGAATGCTTTATCGTTGATATAGCGTTCAATGTTGCCGATGGTCACGGCGCCAAACTCATCGTTCAGCGTACAGGAGCCTTCACACAGGCGATCCTGCGGGCACACACGGCCACAGACTTCCGGCAGGGTGTTGGTCTGGTGTGAAAGTTCCGCCGCTTCGAAAATACGCCCCTCATTCGCCAGCTTCAGCCAGTTCGGGATGTAGTTATGTACCGGACATTTCCACTCGCAGTACGGGTTGCCGCAGGACAGGCAGCGATCTGCCTGCGCTTTGGCCTGGCCTTCGGAAAACGGCTCGTAGATCTCGATAAACTCGATCTTGCGGATCTTCAGCGGTTTCTTCGGCGGATCAACGCGCTGCAGGTCGATAAATTGATAAACGTTCTGACTCATGATGACCTCTTACTGCGCCTGCACGCGCAGCTCGGCTGCGCTACGACTACGGTGACCCAACAGCGCTTTCACATCGCTGGATTTCGGCTTAACCAGAGCAAACTTCGCGGAATAAGACGGCCAGTGCGCCAGAATCTCTTCACCGCGGGAGGAGCCGGTCAGCTGTACGTGTTCGGTGATCAATCCACGCAGATGTTCTTCGTGAATCGCCAGCGAGTCGACGTCCAGCACTTCTACCAGTTCCGGGTTCACACGCTTACGGAAATCACCGTCTTCATCCAGCACATAGGCGAAGCCGCCCGTCATACCGGCGCCGAAGTTCACGCCCGTTTTACCCAGCACGCAGACGATACCGCCGGTCATATATTCACAGCCGTTGTCGCCGATGCCTTCCACCACGGTAATCGCCCCGGAGTTACGCACGCCGAAACGTTCACCCGCGCGGCCCGCGGCGTACAGACGACCACCGGTCGCGCCGTACAGGCAGGTGTTGCCGATGATGCTGGCTTCATGGCTGCGGAAGGATGAACCCACCGGCGGACGAATCGCCAGCAGACCGCCCGCCATGCCTTTACCGACGTAGTCGTTGGCATCGCCGGTCAGGTACAGCTCAACGCCGCCGGCGTTCCACACGCCGAAGCTCTGGCCCGCGGTACCGTTGAAGTGCGCTTTGATCGGATCCGCCGCCAGCCCCTGGTCGCCGTGCGTCTGGGCAATGTAGCCAGACAGCGATGCGCCAACAGAACGGTCGGTGTTGCGGATATCAAACCAGAAGGTTTTGCTCTGGCGCTCATCAACAAACGGTTTTGCCTGCTGCAACAGCTGCGCGTTCAACACGCCGTTATCAAACGGTGGATTGTTCTCGGTGCAGTACAGCGCTTTGCCAGGATGCGGCTCCGCGGTTTCCAGCAGACGAGACAGCTCCAGCTTCTGCTGCTTGGCGGTGAAGCCATCCAGCTCTTTGAGCAGGTCGGTACGGCCAATCAGGTCAACGAGGCGGGTGACGCCCAGTTCAGCCATCAGCTCGCGGACTTCACGGGCAATAAATTCAAAGTAGTTAGTTACTTTGAACGGCAGGCCGTGATAGTGGTTCTTACGCAGTTTCTCATCCTGAGTCGCAACACCGGTTGCGCAGTTGTTCAGGTGGCAAATACGCAGGTATTTACAGCCCAGCGCGACCATTGGCCCGGTACCGAAGCCGAAGCTTTCCGCGCCGAGGATCGCCGCTTTAATGATGTCGACGCCCGTTTTCAGGCCGCCGTCCACCTGCAGACGAATCTTGTGACGCAGGCCGTTAGCGACCAGCGCCTGCTGCGTTTCGACCAGACCCAGCTCCCACGGACAGCCGGCGTATTTCACCGAAGACAGCGGGCTTGCGCCTGTGCCGCCGTCGTAGCCGGCGATGGTGATGAGGTCTGCATAGGCTTTTGCCACGCCGGTAGCGATGGTGCCGACGCCCGGTTCGGAAACCAGCTTCACGGAGATCATCGCTTTCGGGTTGACCTGTTTGAGGTCGAAAATCAGCTGCGCTAAGTCCTCGATAGAGTAAATATCGTGGTGCGGCGGCGGAGAAATCAGCGTCACGCCCGGTACGGAATAACGCAGTTTGGCAATGTACGGGGTGACTTTATCACCCGGCAATTGACCACCTTCGCCCGGTTTCGCGCCCTGAGCGACTTTAATCTGAATGACGTCGGCATTGACCAGGTACGCTGGGGTGACGCCAAAGCGACCGGAGGCCACCTGCTTGATGCGCGACACTTTGTTGGTGCCGTAACGCGCCGGGTCTTCGCCGCCTTCGCCGGAGTTCGAGTTGCCGCCGATGCTGTTCATCGCTTCGGCCAGCGCTTCGTGTGCTTCCGGGCTCAGTGCGCCGATAGACATCGCTGCGGTATCGAAACGTTTGAACAGGTCGCTCGCGGGCTCTACATCGGCCAGGTTGACGGTCTCGCCGTTTGGCGTGATGGCCAGCAGGTCGCGCAGCGTCGCGGCAGGGCGGTTGTTGACCAGCTCTGCATAGGCTTTGTAATCGCTGTATTCGCCGCTCTGTACTGCCTGTTGCAGGGTGCGTACCACGTCCGGGTTGTAGGCATGGTATTCGCCGCCGTGAACGTATTTCAGCAGGCCGCCCTGTTCCAGCGGTTTACGCGCCAGCCAGGCACGCTTCGACAGGTTCAGCAGATCCTGCTGGAAGTCGTCGAACGACGCGCCGCCGATGCGGCTAACCACGCCCTGGAAGCAGTTTTCGACCACGTCATCGTGCAGACCGACCGCTTCAAACAGCTTAGAGCAACGATAGGAAGCAACGGTCGAGATGCCCATTTTGGACATGATCTTATACAGACCTTTGTTGATGCCGTTACGGTAGTTCAGCATCACCGTGCGGTAGTCTTTCTCGATAGCATGGGTATCGATCAGACGACCCAGAGTTTCATAGGCCAGGTACGGATAGATTGCCGTGGCGCCAAAGCCGAGCAGTACCGCAAAGTGGTGCGGGTCGCGGGCGCTGGCGGTTTCCACGATGATGTTCGCGTCGCAGCGCAGGCTCTTATCCACCAGGCGAGCCTGGATTGCGCCCACCGCCATTGGCGCCGGTACCGGCAGACGATTTTTGGCGATGTTACGGTCGGACAGCACCAGCAGGACGGTACCGCTGCGCACCATCTCTTCGGCCTTGTCGCACAGGGCTTTCACCGTGGCTTCGAGGCTGGTTTCCGTCACATCGAAGGTGATGTCCAGCGTGTCGGCGCGGTAATGATCCTCTTTCATCGTGGTGAGCTGATTGAAATCGGAGTACAGCAGAATCGGCGATTTGAAGCTCAGACGGTGCGCCTGGCCTTCCGCTTCGCAGAAGACGTTCATCTCACGACCAATGCTGGTTGCCAGCGACATCACGTGCGCTTCACGCAGCGGATCGATTGGCGGGTTGGTTACCTGCGCAAACTGCTGGCGGAAGTAGTCGTAAATAATACGCGGCTGGCTGGAGAGCACGGCGAACGGGGTATCGTCACCCATCGAGCCGACGGCTTCCTGACCGTTTTCGCCGAGTACGCGAATCACGGAATCCAGCTCTTCAGCGCTGTAGTTAAACTGTTTCTGGTAGCTGGCAAGGGTATCGTCGTCCAGCTCACGGCTGCCCACCTGATCGTCGGCCAGATCTTCAAACGGCACCAGACGGCGAACGTTTTTCTCCATCCACTCTTTGTACGGATGGCGGCTTTTCAGATCGTTGTCGGTTTCGGCAGAGTGCAGAATGCGGCCGCTGCGGGTGTCGATAACCATCAGCTCGCCTGGACCGACGCGGCCTTTTTCCACCACTTCGTCAGGCTGGTAGTCCCAGATCCCGACTTCAGAGGCGCAGGTGATGAGTTTGTCTTTGGTAATGACGTAGCGCGCCGGGCGCAGGCCGTTACGGTCGAGGTTACAGGCGGCGTAGCGACCATCAGACATGACGATCCCTGCCGGGCCGTCCCACGGCTCCATGTGCATGGAGTTAAAGTCGAAGAACGAACGCAGGTCCGGATCCATATCCGGGTTGTTCTGCCAGGCCGGTGGTACCAGCAGACGCATGGCGCGGATGATGTCCATCCCGCCCGCCAGCAGCAGCTCAAGCATGTTATCCATGGAGCTGGAGTCGGAGCCGGTTTCGTTGACGAACGGCGCGGCGTCGTGCAGGTCAGGGATCAGCGGCGTCTGGAACTTATAGGTACGCGCGCGCGCCCACTGACGGTTACCGGTGATGGTGTTGATTTCGCCGTTGTGCGCCAGGTAGCGGAACGGCTGTGCCAGCGGCCAGCGCGGCACGGTGTTGGTGGAGAAGCGCTGGTGGAACAGGCAGATGGCCGATTCCAGACGCAGGTCCGCGAGGTCCAGGTAGAAGCGCGGCAGATCCGCCGGCATACACAGACCTTTATAAATGTTCACCAGATTGGACAGGCTACAAACGTAGAAGTCTTTATCTTGCAGGAGGCGCTTTTCGATGCGGCGGCGGGCGATAAACAGGCGGCGTTCCATATCGCGTGGGCGCCAGCCCGCAGGGGCGTTAACGAAAATTTGCTCTATACGAGGCAGAGAGGAGAGGGCGATTTCACCGAGTACACCTTCGTTGGTGGGCACATCGCGCCAGCCAACAATAGACAGGGTTTCACGCTGCAGTTCTTCTTCTACAACATGGCGGGCGGCAGCGGCCAGTTCAGGATCCTTATTCAGGAACAGCATCCCAACGGCATAGTTTTTGGCTAAGCGCCAGCCACGTTCTTCAGCAACGATGCGGAAGAAACGGTCAGGTTTTTGCAGCAGCAAGCCACAACCGTCGCCGGTTTTACCGTCGGCGAGGATCGCACCGCGGTGCTGCATACGGGCCAGTGCGTGTATCGCGGTACGCACTACCTTGTGGCTAGGTTCGCCTTCTATGTGGGCGATCAGGCCGAAACCACAGTTATCCCTCTCAAGGGATTTATCGTACAACATATCAGTGAACCTCCCCAGGCTCTACGGGACGCCCCCTTAATCGATTGCGCGCAAGGCACAGCAAGAGCATGGCGACGGGGTATGGCATTCTTTGCCTACCTCGCATTCGCCCTCTTTTATCCTTTTCGCGTAGGTCACACAAGTTTGAGGACTTGCTTAAGAGGGAATCTCAATTACTGCATAAATATGATGAGCAGGCTGCTCATCCAGAAAGCTTCCAGCGGATTCCCAACTTATCGGGAATCCGTACATAGGTCAAATGGCAATCTTATTTATCCAAAAATGTGCTATTTGACAATTAAGTTTATGAAATATAAGAAAAATACAACTATTTTTCGGGCGGCTGAACAACGGGGAAGGGCATTGTGAGTGTGATCTGTCTCACTATATGAAAGCGCTGTTTTAATCTACATAAGCTGTTTTAATGATGAAAACCAGCATTTAATTCTGGTGTTAAGGCTGTGGGTATAGGATCCCTCTGTTTTTCAACAGACGCTGGATTATTGCAAATAGCGGCGCTGACATAAGCAAAAATAATCACTCAGGTGGTGAATGAAATTGCAGTAATTTTGATTGATTATGCAATGAAGCAATAGGTCTACATGGCGATTGATCCAGGTCATCGCCGATCGAGACTAAAAGTGGCAGGCTTGGCCCCTTTCTTCAGGCCGGTCTATCAGATTATGCAGTTACAAAAATTAGTCAATATGTTTGGTGGGGATCTTACGCGTCGTTACGGCGAAAAGGTCCATAAACTGACGCTGCATGGTGGATTCAGCTGCCCAAACCGCGACGGCACTATCGGCCGCGGCGGCTGCACGTTCTGTAATGTCGCCTCGTTTGCCGATGAAGCGCAACAGCATAAGTCGATTGCCGACCAGCTGGCGCACCAGGCAAATCTGGTGAATCGCGCCAAACGCTATCTGGCCTATTTTCAGGCCTATACCAGCACCTTTGCCGAAGTGCAGGTGCTGCGCTCGATGTACCAGCAGGCGGTGAGTCAGGCCAATATCGTCGGTCTGTGCGTCGGCACGCGCCCGGACTGCGTGCCGGAGGCGGTGCTTGATTTGCTGAGCGAGTATAAAGATCAGGGCTATGAAGTGTGGCTGGAACTGGGGCTGCAAACCGCGCACGATAAAACGCTGCACCGAATTAACCGCGGCCACGACTTTGCCTGTTATCAAAATACCACGCGGCTGGCGCGCGAGCGCGGGTTGAAGGTGTGCAGTCACCTGATTGTCGGCCTGCCGGGGGAAGGGCAAAGCGAGTGTCTGGAGACGCTCGAGCGGGTTGTGGAGACTGGCGTCGACGGCATCAAGTTACACCCGCTGCATATCGTGACGGGCAGCATTATGGCAAAAGCCTGGGAAGCCGGTCGTCTGAACGGTATCGAGCTGGATGAGTACACGGTGACCGCTGGTGAGATGATCCGCCATACGCCGCCGGAGGTGATTTACCATCGTATCTCCGCCAGCGCCCGTCGCCCGACGCTTCTGGCGCCGTTATGGTGTGAAAATCGCTGGACCGGGATGGTTGAACTGGATAAATACCTCAACGAACACGGTGTACAGGGCTCGGCGTTGGGCGCACCGTGGGTGCAGCCATAGCGCATATCGCCACCTGGTCCTCTGTATACATTGCCGGATGGCGGCATCGCCTTATCCGGCCTACAACCGCAATGTAGCCCGGCCAAGCGAAGCGCCGCCGGGAATGGCTCCGTGACCCAATTAGCAGATAATCCCCGCATTTTTCGCACAACCTACCGCGCCGCGCTCAGAATTGGGTATTATTGAGCGATGATGTCGTTAAGGAACTCCTCATGAAGCAAATCCGTATGCTGGCGCAGTATTACGTCGACCTGATGATGAAGCTGGGTCTGGTACGTTTCTCCCTGCTGCTGGCACTCGCGCTGGTGGTGTTGGCGATTGTGGTACAGATGGCGGTCACCATGGTGCTGCACGGCCAGGTGGAAAGTATCGACGTGATTCGCTCGATCTTCTTCGGCCTGCTGATCACCCCCTGGGCGGTCTATTTTCTGTCTGTGGTGGTCGAACAGCTTGAGGAGTCGCGACAGCGCCTGTCCCGGCTGGTAGAAAAGCTGGAAGAGATGCGTGAGCGTGACCTCAAGCTCAACGTTCAGCTTAAAGACAACATTTCACAACTTAATCAGGAAATTAGCGATCGCGAAAAAGCCGAGGCCGAGCGCCTGGCGACGCTGGAGCAGTTGCGCGTTGAGGTGCAGGAGCGTGAGGAAACGCAGATTCGCCTTGAACAGCAGTCCTCCTTCCTGCGTTCTTTCCTCGATGCTTCGCCGGATCTGGTTTTCTATCGCAATGAAGATAAAGAGTTTTCCGGCTGTAACCGGGCGATGGAGCTGCTGACTGGCAAGAGTGAAAAGCAGCTGATTCACCTGCATCCGGAAGATGTCTATACCCCCGAAGCGGCAGCAAAGGTTATTGAAACCGATGAGAAAGTTTTCCGTCACAACGTCTCGCTGACCTACGAGCAGTGGCTCGATTATCCGGACGGGCGCAAAGCGTGCTTCGAAATCCGTAAAGTGCCTTACTACGATCGCGTGGGTAAACGCCATGGCCTGATGGGCTTTGGTCGCGATATTACCGAACGCAAGCGCTATCAGGATGCGCTGGAGCGCGCCAGCCGCGACAAAACCACCTTTATCTCGACTATCAGCCACGAACTGCGTACCCCGCTCAACGGCATTGTTGGCCTCAGCCGCATTCTGCTCGACACCAACCTGACGTCGGAGCAGGAAAAATATCTGAAAACGATCCACGTTTCGGCGGTAACGCTGGGCAATATCTTCAACGATATTATCGACATGGATAAAATGGAGCGCCGTAAAGTTCAGCTGGATAACCAGGAAGTCGATTTTACCGGCTTCCTTGCCGATCTCGAAAACCTGTCCGGTTTGCAGGCGCAGCAAAAAGGGCTGCGTTTTGTGATGGAGCCGACGCTGCCTTTGCCGCATAAAGTGATTACCGACGGTACCCGTCTGCGACAGATTCTGTGGAACCTGATCAGCAACGCCGTTAAATTCACTCAGGAGGGGAGCGTGGTCGTGCGCGTGCGCTACGATGCTGGCGATATGCTGCACTTTGAAGTGGAAGACTCCGGTATCGGTATCCCTCAGGAAGAGCAGGACAAAATCTTCGCCATGTATTATCAGGTGAAAGACAGTGAGGGCGGCAAGCCCGCCACCGGCACTGGCATTGGCCTTGCCGTGTCGAAACGTCTGGCGAAAAGTATGGGTGGCGATATTGAGGTTTCCAGTCAACCTGGACACGGTTCGACCTTCATCCTGACAGCACACGCCCCGGCGGTGGCTGAGGAAGTGGAAGACGCGTTTGACGAAGATGATATGCCGTTGCCGGCGCTGCACGTGCTGCTGGTGGAAGATATTGAGTTAAACGTGATCGTCGCGCGCTCGGTGCTGGAAAAACTGGGCAACAGCGTTGATGTCGCGATGACCGGTAAGGCCGCGCTCGAGATGTTCACCCCCGGCGAGTATGACCTGGTGCTGTTGGATATTCAGCTGCCGGATATGACCGGTCTGGACATCGCCCGCGAGCTAACGCGCAAATACCATGCCGATGATCTGCCGCCGCTGGTGGCGCTGACGGCGAACGTTCTGAAGGACAAAAAAGAGTATCTGGACGCCGGTATGGACGACGTACTGAGTAAACCGCTCTCGGTTCCGGCGTTGACGGCGATGATCAAGAAGTTCTGGGATACCACTGCAGACGAAGAGGAGAGTACCGTGAGCCAGAGTGATAACGACAAGTCGCAGCAGTTGCTCGATATTGCGATGCTGGAGCAGTACATCGAACTGGTTGGGCCGAAGCTGATCACCGATGGCCTGGCCGTATTCGAGAAGATGATGCCGGGCTATCTGGCGGTACTGGAATCGAACCTGACCGCTCGCGACCAAAAGGGCATTGTCGAAGAAGGCCATAAAATCAAAGGCGCTGCTGGTTCCGTCGGGCTACGTCATCTCCAACAGCTGGGGCAGCAGATTCAATCCCCGGATCTGCCGGCGTGGTGGGATAACGTTGGTGAATGGGTCGAAGAAATGAAATCTGAATGGCAGCACGACGTCGCGGTGCTGAAAGCGTGGGTTGCCAGTACAGGAAAAAAATGACCCCGGCTTGACCGGGGTGCGCGAATACTGCGCCAACACCAGGGAACTGGTGGTTGCGTCAGATGATTGACATGATTTTGATTTTTTTGACACAACCTGAAATACGATTGCACGCTCAATAAGATAGCAAAACTTAAAATGTTTGTTACGTGAATCAGTAAAATGTGTGAAGCGTAACGAATTAATCAGAAATATTAATCAGCGTCAGAGAGTTAGCGAGAACAAGATGGCTTTGAGGAGTATAGCCAGGCTTAAACGTCTGGCCTGGCGGCTGTTGCTGATGCTGGCGCTATTCTGGGGCGGCGGTATTGCAGTGTTCAGTATTTTGCCGGTGCCATTCTCCGCAGTGATGATTGAGCGCCAGGTGAGTGCCTGGTTAACGGGGGATTTCGGCTACGTAGCCCATTCTGACTGGGTCAACATGGATGAGATTTCACCGTGGATGGGGCTGGCGGTCATTGCCGCCGAAGATCAAAAATTCCCTGACCACTGGGGTTTTGATGTGTCGGCAATTGAAAAGGCGCTGGCGCACAACGAACGTAACGAAAACCGCATTCGCGGTGCCTCGACGCTGTCGCAGCAGACGGCGAAAAATCTGTTCCTGTGGGATGGGCGTAGCTGGGTGCGTAAGGGGCTGGAAGCAGGCCTGACTCTGGGTATGGAGACAGTGTGGAGTAAGAAACGTATTTTGACCGTCTACCTGAATATCGCTGAATTTGGCGACGGTATTTTCGGCGTGGAAGCCGCGTCGCAGCGCTATTTCCACAAGCCGGCCAGCAAGCTGACCATGGCGGAAGCCGCGCTGCTGGCCGCGGTGCTGCCTAACCCGATCCGCTTTAAAGCCAATGCCCCATCCGGGTATGTGCGTAGCCGTCAGGCGTGGATTTTACGTCAGATGCGCCAGCTCGGCGGGGAGGGGTTTATGCGGGATAATAAACTGTATTAACCGTTGGCCTGATAAGCATCGCGCCATCAGGCACAGCACCGTGGTATTGCCGGATGGCGGCGTAAACGTCTTATCCGGCCTACAGACTTTGCGTTTGTCGCCGGGCGCCGACTAGTCTTCGTCAAACCCGGCGTTAAACAGCGCAATCACCGCCGCGAGCGCCTCTTCTTCCTGCGGACCGGTGGCTTCCACTTCAATCTGACGGCCCTTGGCAGAGTCCAGCATCAGCAGTGCGATTACGCTATTGGCTTCCGCTTCGGTGCCTTCATCATTGCGCAGCAGCACTTCCGCATCGTAATGCTGCATCAGTTCAAACAGCTTCATCGCCGGGCGCGCATGCATGCCCAGCTTGTTGGTGATTTCCACGGTCTGCTTTACGGTCATGATTTGCGTTTTTCCAGCGTCCGATGACGAGATTGCACGTTCTTACCGCGCGAGCGGAAGTAGTCAGCCAGCTGTTCGGCAACATAGACCGAACGGTGCTTACCGCCGGTACAGCCAATCGCAACCGTCAGATAGCTACGGTTGTTGGTTTCCAGCATAGGTAACCATAGCTCAAGATAGCTGCGGGTCTGGTAAATAAAGTTGTGAACTTCCGTGTGCCTGTCGAGGAACGCGGCAACCGGTTTATCGAGGCCGGTCATTGGGCGCAGTTTCGGATCCCAGTGCGGGTTTGGCAGGAAGCGCACGTCAAAGACGTAATCGGCATCGATAGGAATACCGTGCTTGAAGCCGAAGGATTCGAACACCATCGTTAGCTCACGCTCGCGTTTGCCCAGCAGACGGGTGCGCAGCATTTCTGCCAGCTCGTGAACAGACATCTCGGAGGTGTCGACAATCAGGTCGGCGCGAGAGCGCAGCGGCTCCAGCAGGTTGCTCTCTTCATCAATCGCGCTTTCCAGCGACAGGTTCTTGCTGGAGAGCGGGTGCAGGCGGCGAGTGTCGCTGTAGCGGCGAATCAGCGTGTTGCGGTCGGCGTCGAGGAACAGCAGCTGCGGGGAAAAGTTCTCCGGCAGGTTTTCCATTGCCCGTTCGAAGATTTCCGGGGTTTCAGGCATGTTACGCACGTCGATGCTCACGGCCGCCGAGATTTCACGGTCGGCCAGCGTCTTTGCCAGCTCCGGTAGCAACACCACCGGCAGGTTATCAACGCAGTAGAAGCCCATATCTTCCAGCGCCCTCAGGGCCACTGATTTTCCCGAGCCAGAGCGGCCGCTGACGATCATCAGTACCATGTACCGTTTCTCCTCAGTACGATGTGATGTCCATTACGCATCATCGTGGGTTTCCGTATCGGTGATGATTTGATACAGCTCTTCGTCGCTCTGCGCGGCGCGCAAGCGGCGGCAAATGGTTTTATCTGCCAGACGTTTTGCCACCAGGGAAAGCGTATGCAGATGGGTTTTAGTCTGGTCAGCCGGCACCAGCAGCGCAAAGAGTAAATCGACTGGCTGGTTGTCGATAGCGTCGAAGGCGATTGGCGTTTCGAGTTGCACGAACACACCGACCGCACGCAGCGTATCTTCTTCGAGCTTGCCGTGAGGAATGGCGATGCCGTTGCCGATGCCGGTACTGCCCATTTTTTCACGGGTCAGAATGGCTTCGAACACCACCTGCGGCGGCAGGCTAAGCTGTTTCGCCGCCAGCTCGCTGATGATTTCCAGCGCACGTTTTTTACTCTGACAGTGCACAGCACTGCGGGTACATTCCTGGTTAAGGACATTGCTCAGTTGTAGAGCCGAATCGTTATTTGTCATAATTTCACCTAAGCATCGCCCGATATGCAGGCATATCGGGCGATCGCTCGGACAATCAATGTTGTTTTAGTTTATCTTTGTGCTTGGTTAACTGTCTCGCCAGTTTATCGATCAAACCGTCGATGGCGGCATACATATCCTGCCCTTCCGCGCTGGCATGAAGTTCGCCGCCGTTCACGTGCAATGTCGCATCCGAGATGTGCGTCAGTTTCTCCACCTTTAACACAATATGGACCTGATTGATCCTCTCGAAATACTGCTCCAGCTTGCTGAATTTCGTGGTCACGAATTCGCGCATCGGCTCGGTGATCTCGACGTTGTGTCCAGTGATGTTGAGCTGCATAGTGTCTTCCTTATCAGTTGTGTCAGACCAGTTGTTTACGCTGGTTAGACGGCGGAATGGATAAAGACTCTCGGTACTTTGCAACGGTGCGCCTTGCCACCATGATACCCTGTTCAGAGAGCATGGTGGTCAGCTTACTGTCGCTCAGTGGTTTCGCGGGATTCTCCGCGGCAATCAATTTCTTAACCAGCGCCCGAATGGCCGTGGACGAGGCTTCGCCGCCGCCCTCGGTGCTGACGTGGCTGGAGAAGAAATATTTAAGCTCGAAAATGCCCCGTGGGCTATGCAAATACTTCTGCGTGGTAACACGCGAAATGGTGGACTCGTGCATCTCGACGGTCTGGGCGATGTCAGCCAGCACCATCGGTTTCATGTACTCTTCGCCAAGGTCGAAAAAAGCCTGCTGTTGCTCGACGATGCAGCGGCTGACGCGCAGCAGCGTATCGTTGCGGCTCTCAAGACTCTTGATCAGCCATTTTGCCTCTTGCAGGTTGCTGCGAATAAACTGGCTGTCGGCGTCGTTGCGAGCGTTGTTGCACATGCCCGCGTAATGCTGGTTAATCTGCAGACGCGGAATGCTGTCGGCGTTCAGCTCGACCACCCAGCGATCGTTGACCTTGCGCACCAGTACGTCTGGAATCACATACTCCGGTTCACCGGTTTGGATCGATTGGCCCGGGCGCGGATCCAGCGATTGGATCAGATCGACCGCTTCTTTCAGTACGTCTTCTTTCAGGCGGGTGACCCGCATCAGCGAGCGGAAATCGTGGTTAGCGAGCAGATCGAGATGATCGCTGATAATCAGGCGCGCTTCATCCAGACGCGGCGTGTCTGCTGAAAATTGTGACAGCTGGATCAGCAGACAATCGCGGAGATCTTTGGCGGCTACGCCGACCGGATCGAAGCGCTGGATGCGTTTAAGTACCGCTTCCACTTCGTCCAGGCCAATTTCGTCGTCGCCGATGCTTTCGCGGATATCTTCGACGGTGACGGTGAGGTAGCCGGTGTCATCCACCGCGTCGACGATCGACGTGGCGATCGCCCGGTCGGTATCGGTAAACGGCGTTAACTCTACCTGCCACATCAGGTAATCCTGAAGTGACTGGGTGGTTTCACCCTGATAAACCGGCAGTTCGTCGTCCTGATAGTCCGCCCCGGTACCGGAAGGGGTTCCGGCGGTGTAGATTTCGTCCCAGCTGGCGTCAAGCGGCAGCTCTTCGGGCATGTCCGGCTTTTCCAGCGCGTCTACGCTGTCCAGCGTTTCGTTATCGACGGTTTCCTGAGTCTCTACTTCATCGTGAAGATCGGTTTGCTCGAGCAGGGGATTGCTCTCCAGCGCCTGCTGGAGTTCCTGCTGAAGTTCCAGCGTAGACAATTGCAACAGACGAATGGCCTGCTGTAACTGGGGCGTCATGGCAAGCTGTTGGCTGAGCCTTAATTGCAAACCTTGCTTCATGTTCAGAACGAATATCTCCCGCTAACGTCGATAACCACTACCCTATCAGAGTCTGAAGTCTTCCCCAAGATACACGCGTTTAACATGTTCGTCTTCCAGGATCTCCTGAGGTGTCCCATGGGCAATCAGATGCCCCTGGCTGACGATGTAAGCGCGTTCGCACACTGCCAGCGTTTCACGGACATTATGGTCGGTAATCAGTACGCCGAGGCCACTGTCGCGCAGGTGTTCGATGATGCGTTTGATGTCGATAACGGAGATCGGGTCAACGCCGGCAAACGGTTCATCCAGCAGGATAAACTTCGGGTTTGCCGCCAGCGCGCGGGCGATTTCAACGCGGCGGCGTTCACCACCGGAAAGCGCCTGGCCCAGACTGTCGCGCAGATGTTCGATGTGGAACTCTTCCATCAGCTCTTTGGCGCGGTCTTCTCGCTGCTCATTACTGAGATCGTCGCGGATCTGCAGCACCGCCATCAGGTTATCGTAGACGCTCAGACGACGGAAAATCGACGCTTCCTGCGGCAGATAGCCGATACCGCGGCGGGCACGAGCGTGCAGCGGCAGCAGGCTGATGTCTTCGTCATCAATGATGATATTGCCCGCATCGCGCGGCACGATGCCGACCACCATGTAGAAGGTGGTGGTTTTACCCGCGCCGTTCGGCCCAAGCAGGCCCACAATCTCACCGGAGTTGACGGTCAGACTGACATCTTCCACGACGCGGCGGCCTTTGTAGGCCTTCGCCAGATTTTTTGCAGTTAATGTCGCCATAACGAATTAGTTACTCTTCTTCTGTGCCGGAGCCTGGTCCTTGGATTTGTCCTGTAGCTGGGACGGAACCAGAACGGTGGTGACGCGTTTGCCTTTGTCGCTAAACGCCTGCATTTTCTGCTCTTTCACCAGGTAGGTGATTTTGTCGCCCTTGATGTTGCTGTCCAGCTGTTCAAGGTAAGCATTGCCGGTCAGCACCACGAAATCATTTGCCAGCTCATAGTGCATCTTCGACGCGCGACCTTTCACCGGCTTACCGTTGTCCTGCATCTGGTAGAACGTGGCCGGGTTGCCGTAGCCGTCGATCACTTCTTTACCCTGCTGGTTTGCCGGGCGGGTGACGACCACTTTGTCGGCGTTGATTTTGATGCTGCCCTGGGTCACGACGACGTTACCGGTGAAGGTCACGACGTTGCCCTGCATATCCAACGACTGCTGATCGGATTCAATATGAATCGGCTGATTGGTATCGCCGGTTAAGGCCATTGCCGGCAGGCTGGCGGCCAGCAGAGAAGCGACGAGCGCCAGCTTAAGGCTGAGTTTGTTTGTTCTGGATTTCATAAGAAGTTCTAACCTTTTCAATCAGCTCGGCGTTCTTGCTGCGTAAATTGCCGCGCATTTTCAGGCCGCTGGAATTAAATGTTGTTCCGTATAACGTCACCAGATCGTCAGAGGAAACGTCCTGAGTTATCAGGTTCACCTGGGCATTATCCGTCGTAATCTTACGCAGTTGTGCGTCTTCTGTCAGCGCGTTGATTTCAACGTGCCCATAGAGATACAGCATGCGGTCGCTGGTCAGCTTGGCTTTATCGGCTTTAATCGACCAGGTTGGCACCTTCGCGGCATCAAAAGTCGTCAATACGGGGTGAGTAAACCACGACAGACCCTGATCGGAAAAATACTCCACGTGCTCGGCGATTAACCGATAGCTGAGCGCGCCTTCCGGGCTGTACACCACCGTATCGGTATGTTCGCTTTTATAGGTTGGATCGCCAGTGTTTACCGCGATCGGGCCGCTGTCGTCTTTGTCGGCGAGATTCAGGCCGATGAGGACAAGTGCGACCAGCGATAGCAGAATGATAACCCAACGTCTGGTTTTACTCATATGGATTGCCCTTTGGCTTCGTCGAGCTTCCCTTGCGCCAGCAGCAGCAGGTCGCAGACTTCGCGTACCGCACCGCGTCCGCCCGCAATGCGCGTGACGTAATCGGCGCGCGGCAGCAGCAGCGGGTGCGCATCCGCCACCGCGACGCTCAGGCCGATCTCTGCCATCACCGGCCAGTCGATCAGGTCATCGCCCACGTAGGCGACTTCTTCCGGCTGTAGGCTCAGCTTCGCCAGCAGTTCACGATAGGCGATAAGTTTATCCGACTGTCCCTGGTAGAGATGCGTGATACCCAGCGTAGCGCAGCGATCTTCTAACAGTTTAGCTTTTCGCCCGGTAATAATCGCTACTTCGATACCAGAGGTGAGGGCGCAGCGCACGCCGTAGCCGTCGCGCACGTTAAAGGCCTTTAGCTCTTCACCGTTGTTGCCCATATAAATCAGGCCGTCGGACAGCACCCCGTCGACGTCGAGGATCAACAGGCGGATTTTCTCCGCCTTCGCGATAAATTGTGGACTCACCGGCCCGTAACAGGTGGCGACCGATGCGACAGCGTTACTCATTCTTTATATCCTTGATTACACTACGCCTGCGCGCAGTAGGTCGTGCATATGTATCACACCTAGCAGATGGTCGCCATCAGCAACCAGCACACAGGTGATATGGCGTGATTGCATCAGGTTCAGCGCGTCGACCGCCAGCGTGCCTGGACGAATGCGAATCCCGCCCGGCGTCATCACGTCGGCGATGCCGAGGCTACGCAGATCGGCGCCGTTGTCGAAGATGCGTCGTAGGTCACCGTCGGTGAAGATCCCTTTAATCTGCATATTGTCATCGCAGATGGCCGTCATCCCGAGATTTTTACGGGTAATTTCCAGCAGTGCGTCGCGCAGGGAGGCATCCTCGCTGACGTGCGGGATTTCATCGCCGGTATGCATAATATCGTTAACGCGCAGCAGAAGCTTGCGACCCAGTGCGCCACCGGGGTGCGACAGGGCAAAGTCTTCGGCGGTAAAGCCGCGGGCTTTCAGCAGCGCGACGGCCAGCGCATCGCCCATAACCAGCGCCGCGGTGGTGCTGGAGGTCGGCGCCAGCCCAAGCGGGCAGGCTTCGCGCGGGACTTTCACGCACAGATGAATATCCGCCGCGCGGCCCATGCTGCTGTCCGGGCGGCTGGTCATGCAGATCAGCGGCACGCGCAGGCGCTTGAGTACCGGGATCAGCGCCAGAATTTCGTTAGACTCGCCGGAGTTAGAGAGCGCGATGACTACATCCTGCGGTGTCACCATGCCTAAATCGCCGTGCGCCGCTTCGCCGGGATGGACGAAGAAGGAAGAGGTGCCGGTGCTGGCAAAGGTGGCCGCCATTTTACGTCCGATATGCCCGGATTTGCCCATCCCCATCACGACGACTTTGCCGCCGCAGTAGAAGATCTTCTCGCAGGCGTTGCTGAAATCCTGATTAATGTATTGATCGAGCTGCTCCAGCCCTTCCCGTTCAATCTCCAGAACTTCTCTTCCCGCCTGCTGGAAGTCGAAATTTGGCTGCAAATCTATTTGCGACATAGTGTTATCCCGATTCATTCGATGAAGAGCGGCGTTGCCCAATAGAGCAGCGCCAGCCACGCAACAAACCCGCCGATTAACAGTAAGCCAGCACCGCGGCCTATCTGGCGACGACGCCAGCACAGGAGGGCGAAGACCACGCTCACCAATACCATTACGCCATAGTCCCGGGTAAACGCGAGCGGGTTAAATGTACCCGGCGCGAGAAGGGCGGGAATACCCAGAACGATAGCGATATTAAAGAAATTCGAGCCGATGATGTTGCCGACCGCAATATCATTTTCGCCTTTACGCACGCCGGCGATGGCGGTCGCCAGCTCCGGCAGACTGGTGCCGAGCGCGATAATCGTCAGGCCGATGGTCAGCTCACTCATGGCGAAATAGTTCGCCAGCACCGTGGCGTTATCAATCACCATACGGGTCGCCATCGGCATAATAATCAGCGCCACGCCCAGCCATAAACAGGCGACAGGCAGCGAGCCATCGCGCGGCAGTTCGGCCAACTGCTCCTGGGTGAATTTATCGTTACCCTGGCGTTCGGCCAGACGCGCTATCTTAATGATAAACAGCAGCCACAAGGCTGCCAGGATAATCAGGAAGACGCCGTCCATGAACGAGAGCTCGCCATCATACAATACATACCCGGCCAGCAGGCTAACGACCAACATTAGCGGTATTTCGCGGCGCAGGATATCAGAATGCACGGTAAATGGGTGGAACAGTGCGGTCAGGCCGAGGATCAGCAATATATTGACGATGTTAGACCCGATGGCGGTGCCGACGGCGACGTCTACCTGACCATGAAGGGAGGCGGCGGCGGAGACGATAATTTCCGGCAGCGAGGTGCCGATGCTGACTACGGTCATGCCAATAATCAGCGGTGGAACTCCCAGGGCACGGCATAAAATAGAGGCGGAGTACACGAGGCGATCGGCGCTGTAGACCACCAGAAGTAAACCAATAATTAACAGAGCCGTGGCTAAGAGCATCTAAAGTCCTTTATTCGGGTATAATCGTCGGTCCGCACGTCTGGACGTAACGAATTCCTAATTTTGACTTTATGCGCAGGAAAAGTAAAACAAATGCCAGATTTCGTTAACTCGTGCGGTTAGGATTCTGTAAGAATGCGCAATTAAGCAGGAAATGATTCCTCTTAAGGACCTGGAAAGGTAAGCCTATGAGCCAAAAACTCGAGAATTTGGTCGATATGCACGACGTCACGTTTACCCGTGGCAGTCGGGTCATCTTCGACAAGATCTCGCTGTCGGTGCCGCGCGGGAAAATTACCGCGATTATGGGACCGTCGGGGATTGGCAAGACCACGCTGCTACGCCTGATTGGCGGGCAAATCCCCCCGGATAGCGGAGAGATCCTCTTTGATGGCGAGAACGTGCCGCAAATGTCGCGCTCTCGTCTGTATACCGTGCGTAAGCGGATGAGCATGCTGTTCCAGTCTGGCGCGCTGTTTACCGACATGAACGTGTTTGACAATGTGGCGTACCCGATTCGCGAGCATACCCGGCTTCCCGCGCCGTTGCTGAAAAGCACGGTGATGATGAAGCTGGAAGCCGTTGGCTTACGCGGCGCCGCTAAATTGATGCCGTCCGAGCTTTCTGGTGGGATGGCAAGACGCGCCGCGCTGGCGAGGGCGATTGCCCTTGAACCGGATCTGATCATGTTCGACGAACCCTTCGTCGGCCAGGATCCGATCACCATGGGCGTGCTGGTGAAGCTGATTTCCGAACTCAACAGCGCATTGGGTGTCACCTGTATTGTGGTTTCCCACGACGTACCGGAAGTGCTGAGCATTGCCGATTTCGCCTATATTATGGCGGACCGCAAAATCATCGCTCACGGTAGCGCAACGTCGTTGCAGGAAAACGACGATCCGCGAGTGCGTCAGTTCCTCGACGGTATTGCCGACGGCCCGGTGCCGTTCCGTTACCCTGCGGGCGATTATCGCCGCGACCTCATCGGCACAGGGAGATAATCGACTCATGTTGTTAAATGCACTGGCAGCGCTTGGACATCGCGGGATTAAGACCATCGCGACGTTTGGGCGAGCTGGGTTAATGTTATTCAATGCCGTTGTCGGCAAGCCGGAATTTCGTAAGCATGCGCCTTTACTGGTGCGTCAGCTCTACAACGTCGGCGTGCTCTCGATGGTTATCATCATTGTCTCGGGCGTGTTTATCGGTATGGTGCTGGGCCTGCAAGGTTACCTGGTACTGACCACCTATAGCGCTGAGACCAGTCTCGGTATGCTGGTGGCGCTGTCGCTGCTGCGCGAACTGGGGCCGGTGGTGGCCGCGCTGCTGTTTGCCGGGCGCGCCGGTTCGGCGCTGACGGCGGAAATTGGCCTGATGCGCGCGACTGAGCAGCTCTCCAGTCTGGAGATGATGGCGGTGGATCCGCTGCGCCGGGTCATTTCTCCGCGCTTCTGGGCCGGCGTCATCTCGTTGCCGTTGCTGACGATTATCTTCGTGGCGGTGGGCATCTGGGGCGGTTCGCTGGTCGGCGTAAGCTGGAAAGGCATTGATGCCGGGTTCTTCTGGTCGGCAATGCAAAATGCGGTGGACTGGCGTCTCGATCTGGTGAACTGCCTGATTAAGAGCCTGGTTTTCGCCATTACGGTGACATGGATTGCGTTATTTAACGGTTACGATGCAATCCCCACTTCTGCCGGAATCAGCCGGGCGACCACCCGTACCGTGGTGCACTCGTCGCTGGCGGTTCTTGGGCTGGACTTTGTGCTGACGGCACTGATGTTTGGGAATTGAGTGAATGCAAACGAAAAAGAGTGAAATCTGGGTCGGTATTTTCCTGCTGGTGGCCCTGCTGGCGGCACTGTTTGTCTGCCTGAAGGCAGCGGACGTTTCGTCGATGAAATCAGAGCCAACCTACCGCATTTACGCCACCTTCGATAACATCGGCGGCCTGAAGGCGCGCTCGCCGGTGCGCATTGGCGGCGTGGTGATTGGCCGCGTGGCGGACATTACCCTCGATCCAAAAACCTATTTACCTCGTGTGGCCCTCGACATTGAAGATCGCTACAACCACATTCCGGATACCAGTTCGCTGGCGATTCGCACTTCCGGTCTGCTGGGGGAACAGTATCTGGCGCTGAACGTCGGTTTTGAAGACCCTGAGCTGGGAACGTCTATTCTTAAAGACGGCGGCATCATTCAGGACACCAAATCGGCGATGGTGCTGGAAGATCTTATTGGCCAATTCCTTTATAACAGCAAAGGCAGCGACAATAAGACTTCAGGCGATGCGCAGGAATCCACAGATGGACATACTGATACGGCGACGCCTGCAACTGGCACGACGAATTAATCTCAGGAGATACTCGACATGTTTAAACGCTTACTGATGGTCGCCATGCTGGTGATTGCCCCGCTAACGGCCGCAACGGCAGCAGACCAATCTAACCCTTACAAGCTGATGAACGAAGCGGCGCAGAAAACGTTCGATCGTCTGAAGAATGAACAACCTAAGATTCGTTCTAACCCGAACTACCTGCGCGACGTGGTCGACCAGGAACTGCTGCCGTACGTGCAGGTGAAATACGCCGGTGCGCTGGTGCTGGGCCGTTACTACAAAGATGCGACTCCGGCACAGCGTGAAGCTTACTTCGCCGCTTTCCGTGAATACCTGAAGCAGGCTTACGGCCAGGCGCTGGCGATGTACCACGGCCAGACCTACCAGATTGCCCCGGAACAGCCGCTGGGCGACGCGACTATCGTGCCTATTCGCGTGACCATCATCGACCCGAACGGTCGTCCGCCGGTGCGCCTGGACTTCCAGTGGCGTAAAAATACCCAGACGGGTAACTGGCAGGCGTACGATATGATCGCTGAAGGGGTGAGCATGATCACCACCAAACAGAACGAGTGGAGCGACCTGCTGCGTACCAAAGGTATTGATGGCCTGACCGCACAGCTGAAATCCATCTCTGCGCAGCCGATCACCCTGGAACAGAAAAAATAATGGCTGAAGAGCTTAGCTGGACGCGCGATGGCGAACGCCTGACGCTGCTTGGCGAACTGGATCAGGACTTTCTGGTGCCCCTGTGGGACGCCAGAAATGAAGCCACGCAGGGTGTTTCGGTAATCGACCTCAATGGCCTTAGCCGCGTCGATACGGCAGGCCTGGCGCTGTTAGTGCACCTGGTTGACCTGATTCATTCCCAGGGCCGCAAGGTACGCCTGGAAGGCGTGAGTGAAAAAGTGGCGACGCTGAAACGGTTGTATAATCTGCCTGAAGATATGATCCCTTAAAAATTTCAGCACGTTATTGCTGCTAATGTTCCTAAAGCCCCATCAATCTTAACGATGGGGCTTTTTGCTTGTTTAAGACTGCGTCACTTTCCTCTAAGATGTGGGGCTGTTTTCACTCTCAAATGAAATGTGAACCTATGGAAAATAATGAAATTCAGACCGTGCTGATGAATGCACTCTCCCTTCAGGAAGTTCTCGTTTCTGGCGACGGTAGCCACTTCCAGGTGATTGCCGTGGGTGAGATGTTTGAGGGCATGAGCCGGGTTAAGAAGCAGCAGACTATCTATGGCCCGCTGATGGAGTATCTTGCGGACAACCGCATTCATGCCCTGTCGATCAAAGCGTATACCCCGCAAGAGTGGGCGCGCGATCGCAAACTCAACGGTTTTTGAGCCATGGGGAAAGCGGTAACGCTTTCCCGGTGGCGAACGTGAATAATTAACAGAGATTAGATTTGATGGATAAATTTCGTGTGCAGGGGCCAACCCGCCTTCAGGGCGAGGTCACCATTAGCGGCGCCAAAAATGCTGCCCTGCCGATTCTTTTTGCCGCTTTGCTGGCAGAAGACCCGGTAGAGATCCAGAACGTACCGAAGCTGAAAGATGTCGACACCTCCATGAAGCTGCTGACGCAGCTGGGTGCGAAGGTTGAGCGTAACGGTTCTGTATGGATTGATGCCGGCTCGGTCAACGTATTTTGCGCACCTTACGACCTGGTGAAAACCATGCGCGCCTCTATCTGGGCGCTGGGGCCGCTGGTGGCGCGTTTTGGCCAGGGTCAGGTTTCTCTGCCGGGTGGTTGCACTATCGGTGCGCGTCCGGTCGACCTGCACATCTCTGGTCTTGAGCAGTTAGGCGCAGAAATTAAGCTGGAAGAAGGCTACGTCAAGGCGTCCGTTAATGGTCGTCTGAAAGGCGCGCATATCGTTATGGATATGGTCAGCGTCGGCGCGACCGTCACCATTATGACAGCGGCAACGCTGGCGGAAGGGACCACTGTCATTGAAAACGCCGCGCGCGAGCCGGAAATCGTCGATACGGCGAACTTCCTGAACGCGATGGGCGCGAAAGTGACCGGGCAGGGTACCGATCGCATCACCATCGAAGGCGTGAAACGCCTGGGCGGCGGCGTGTATCGCGTCCTGCCTGACCGTATTGAAACCGGCACCTTCCTGGTGGCGGCGGCGATCTCCGGCGGCAAAATTGTCTGCCGCAACGCCCAGCCGGATACGCTGGATGCGGTGCTGGCCAAGCTGCGCGAAGCCGGTGCGGATATCGAAGTCGGCGAAGACTGGATTAGCCTTGATATGCACGGCAAACGTCCGAAAGCGGTGAACGTGCGTACTGCGCCGCATCCGGCGTTCCCGACCGACATGCAGGCGCAGTTCACCCTGCTGAACATGGTAGCGGAAGGAACCGGCGTGATCACGGAAACGGTCTTCGAAAACCGTTTCATGCACATTCCGGAACTGATCCGTATGGGCGCGCGTGCGGAAATCGAAAGCAACACCGCGATTTGCCACGGCGTTGAGCAGCTTTCTGGCGCGCAGGTGATGGCAACCGACCTGCGCGCATCCGCAAGCCTCGTGCTGGCGGGCTGTATTGCTCAGGGCACCACTATCGTTGACCGCATCTATCACATTGACCGCGGTTACGAACGCATTGAAGATAAGCTGCGCGCGCTCGGCGCCAATATCGAACGCGTAAAAGGCGAGTAATCGCTGCCGTTGTTAAACGCCCTCCGGGTCAGGGGGGCGTTCTCCCTCGCTATTGATCTTTCTTTGGCTGGCGCATCGCCTGCGTTCTATCGATAAACTCATGAGTGACCGGATCGTGATATCGTGACGGCCAGATGACCCATGGCTCCGTCTCCAGCACTTTTGCAATAATCACTTCGCCCTTAGGCCAGGGGCGTGAGAGTACATTGGCGAGTGTTGATGAACTCAGGCCATTCTTGCGTGATTCTGCGGCCATTGAAGTGCCTTTTTTGCGCAGCCCGGCAATGATATCCGCCGGGTGCCAGTCGATTAATTTATCCATACTTCCTCCCTGAGAGCGCAGTTTAAATCGTCATGTTGGATGAGGAATGTACTGTAACGTTCTTTCCAGGAAGATTCTAAAAAGTTCGTATAAGTTATGATAAATTAGGAAAACGTCAATTTACAGGCGCTTAATAACGTTATCTGGAGTTTTTGGGAGCTTTCCCGCGCATTGCGCGGGAGAGGGATTAGCGATCGCGTTGGACAGCCATATGAGCGAGGCCAATAAGCGCATCGCGCCATTGGGTATCAGGCAGCGGCGCCAGGGCGGCAATCGCTTTATCGGCTTCTTCTTCGGCTCGCTGGCGTGTCCATTCCAGCGAGCCGCAGGCGGCCATCGCTTCCAGCACCGGTTCCAGCAGATGTCGGCCATTACCTTGTTCGATAGCGCCACGAATCAGCTGCGCTTGCTCCGGCGTGCCGTTGCGCATGGCATGCAGCAGCGGCAGCGTTGGTTTGCCTTCGTTGAGGTCATCGCCAACGTTTTTACCCAGCGTTTCGCCATCGGCGCTGTAGTCGAGCAGGTCGTCGATCAGTTGGAAGGCGGTACCCAGGTAGCGGCCATAATCCTGTAAACCTTTTTCCTGCTCCGGCGTACAGCCAGCCAGCAGACCGGAACATTGGGCGGCGGCTTCGAACAGACGTGCGGTCTTGCTGTAGATCACACGCATGTAGTTCTCTTCGGTGATGTCCGGATCGTTGACGTTCATGAGCTGAAGGACTTCACCTTCTGCAATGACGTTGACCGCTTCAGACATAACTTCCAGCACCTTCAGCGAACCGAGGCTGGTCATCATCTGGAAGGCGCGGGTGTAGATAAAGTCGCCAACCAGCACGCTGGCCGCGTTGCCAAAGGCGGCGTTGGCTGTGGCCTTGCCGCGGCGCATGTCGGACTCATCAACGACGTCGTCATGCAGGAGCGTCGCGGTATGAATAAATTCGATTAACGCGGCAATCTTGACGTGGGCGTTCCCCTGATAGCCAACGGCACGGGCGGCCAGCACGGCGATCATAGGACGAATCCGTTTTCCGCCGCCGCTAACGATGTAATAGCCTAGCTGGTTGATCAACTGGACGTCCGAGTTGAGCTGCTCAAGAATCGTCGCATTGACTCCCGCCATATCCTGCGCGGTTAAATCATTGATTTTTTGTAAATTCATCGCAAAAGCCGGGCTTAATGTCCTGTTTACCACTTATCCATACGGGATAACGAAGGTTTTACGTTAGAGTTGTAGCTACGATTGTACTGAAAAAACGCGACAGATAAACGTTGCCGTGCGCGTTGTGTTTTTTTTCTGCATCTATTGATGGTAGCACTTGTCAAAGGCTCGCGTTTTGCGTAATATTCGCGCCCTATTGTGAATATTTATAGCGCACTCTGAATCACACGAAGATGTGCGCGGAAGCGGAGTTTATATGTACGCGGTTTTCCAAAGTGGTGGTAAACAACACCGAGTAAGCGAAGGTCAGACCGTTCGCCTGGAAAAGCTGGACATCGCAACTGGCGAATCTGTTGAATTCGCTGAAGTTCTGATGATCGCAAACGGTGAAGAAGTCAAAATCGGCGTTCCTTTCGTTGATGGCGGCGTTATCAAAGCTGAAGTTGTTGCTCACGGTCGTGGCGAGAAAGTTAAAATCGTTAAGTTTCGTCGTCGTAAACACTACCGTAAGCAGCAGGGCCATCGTCAGTGGTTCACTGATGTGAAAATCACTGGCATCAGCGCTTAAGTTAAGGGGAGCAGATTAAATGGCACATAAAAAGGCTGGCGGCTCGACTCGTAACGGTCGCGATTCAGAAGCTAAACGTCTGGGCGTAAAACGCTTCGGCGGTGAAACAGTTCTGGCTGGTAGCATCATCGTTCGTCAACGTGGTACCAAATTCCACGCTGGCTCCAACGTTGGTTGCGGCAAAGACCACACTCTGTTTGCTAAAGCAGACGGTAAAGTGAAATTTGAAGTTAAAGGTCCGAATAACCGTAAATATATCAGCATCGTTGCTGAATAAGTTATTCGCGTCCCGGTAACGGATAAAAGCCCCGCAACACGTTGCGGGGCTTTTTACATTCGACGCCAGGTAAATGATGGTCTGTAGCGCTGTTTCAGGGTAGGAAATCCGGTATGAAGCAACAGGCGGGCATAGGTATTGTGTTGGCGCTCACCACGGCGGTTTGTTGGGGAGCATTGCCAATTGCGATGAAGCAGGTTCTGGAAGTCATGGAACCGCCTACCGTCGTTTTCTACCGCTTTCTGATGGCGAGCTGTGGTCTGGGGCTCATCCTGACCTGGAAGCGCAAGCTGCCATCCCTGCGGCTCTTCCGTGACCCGCGTTGGCTGGTCCTGCTGCTGATCGCCACCGGCGGGCTGTTTGGCAACTTCGTGCTGTTTAGCTCATCGCTTCAGTATGTTAGCCCAACGGCGTCACAGGTGATTGGCCAGCTTTCTCCCGTTGGTATGATGGTAGCAAGCGTCTTTATCCTCAAAGAGAAGATGCGCGGTACGCAGATTATTGGCGCGACCATGCTGATTTGCGGGCTGGTGATGTTCTTTAACACCAGCCTGATCGAAATTTTTACCCGCCTGACCGATTACACCTGGGGCGTTATCTTTGGTGTCGGTGCGGCGATGGTCTGGGTGAGTTACGGCGTCGCGCAAAAGGTGTTATTGCGGCGGATGGCGTCACAGCAGATCCTCTTTTTATTGTACACTTTATGTACGATTGCACTGCTGCCGTTAGCGAAGCCTGAGGTTATCGGGCAACTGAACGACTGGCAGTTAGCCTGTCTGATCTTTTGTGGTCTGAACACACTGGTCGGCTATGGGGCGCTGGCGGAAGCCATGGCGCGCTGGCAGGCGGCACAGGTGAGCGCGTTAGTCACACTGACTCCGCTGTTCACTCTGTTATTTTCAGATTTATTATCAATGGCCTGGCCCGATTTCTTCGCCAGACCGATGTTGAACCTTTTAGGTTACCTCGGTGCGTTTGTCGTGGTTGCGGGCGCGATGTATTCCGCCATTGGTCATCGTCTATGGGGGCGGTGGCGTAAGCGTGAAGCGGTTGTTCCGTTACCCCGCGCAGGCGAATGATTTACGGAGAGTAAAATGAAGTTTGTTGATGAAGCAACGATCCTGGTCGTAGCAGGTGATGGCGGTAATGGTTGCGTGAGCTTCCGCCGTGAAAAATATATTCCGAAAGGCGGCCCGGACGGCGGTGACGGCGGTGACGGCGGCGACGTATGGATGGAAGCCGACGAGAACCTGAATACCCTGATCGACTACCGTTTTGAAAAATCCTTCCGCGCTGAGCGTGGTCAGAACGGCGCAAGCCGCGACTGCACCGGTAAACGCGGTAAAGACGTGACCATCAAGGTACCGGTCGGTACGCGTGTTATCGATCAGGGCACCGGTGAAACCATGGGCGACATGACCAAGCACGGTCAGCGTCTGATGGTGGCTAAGGGCGGCTGGCATGGTCTGGGCAACACCCGTTTTAAATCGTCCGTAAACCGTACCCCGCGTCAGAAAACCATGGGTACCCCGGGCGACAAGCGCGATCTGCAGCTGGAGCTGATGCTACTGGCGGACGTGGGGATGTTGGGGATGCCGAACGCCGGTAAATCGACCTTTATCCGCGCCGTCTCCGCAGCGAAGCCGAAAGTGGCGGACTATCCGTTTACCACGCTGGTGCCGAGCCTTGGCGTGGTCCGCGTCGATAACGAGAAGAGCTTCGTCATTGCCGATATCCCGGGGCTGATTGAAGGCGCATCCGAAGGCGCGGGCCTCGGTATTCGCTTCCTGAAGCACCTTGAGCGCTGCCGCGTGCTGCTGCACATCATCGATATCGATCCGATCGACGGCTCCGATCCGGCTGAGAACGCGAAAATCATCATTGGTGAGCTGGAGAAATACAGCGAGAAACTGGCGAATAAGCCACGCTGGCTGCTGTTCAACAAAATTGACACCATGGACAAAGCGGAAGCCGAAGCTAAAGCTAAAGCGATTGCGGAAGCGATGGGCTGGGAAGACAAGTACTACCTGATTTCCGCGGCAAGCCAGGTGGGTGTCAAAGACCTGTGCTGGGACGTGATGAACTTCATCATTGAGAACCCAATTGCTCAGGAGGAAGAAGCGAAACAGCCAGAGAAAGTTGAGTTCATGTGGGACGATTACCACCGTCAGCAGCTTGACGAAGTCGCCGCAGAAGCTGAAGACGAAGAGTGGGACGACGATTGGGATGAAGATGACGAAGAAGGCGTTGAGTTCATCTACAAGCGTTAATCCTCGTGCCGGATGGCGACGCTGACGCGTCTTATCCGGCCTGGAATATTCAACGGGCCGCAAATGCGGCCCGTTTTGTTTATATGGGACGTAGACCGGATAAGCGCAAGCGCCATCCGGCAGCATCACAATCAGTTGTTCTGATAGATGTCTTTGTACAACCGACTCTCAAATCGCACCAGCGGAATACGGCGGTTACGCTGATCGGCAGGCGGCACCGCGTAGCCCGACAGATACTGCACAAAGGCCATACGCTGCCCGCTGGCGGTGGTGATGAAGCCTGCCAGGTTATACACACCCTGCAGTGAGCCGGTTTTGGCCGAGACTTTGCCATCGACGCCCGCCTGATGCAGGCCCGCACGGTACTGGAGCGAACCATCATGGCCGGCAAGCGGCAGCATTGAGATAAAGTTCAGCTCGTTATCATGCTGGGCGATGTACTGTAGCGCTTGCATCATCGTGGCTGGCGAGATCAGATTGTGGCGCGACAGGCCGGAGCCGTCGGCGATAATCGTGTTGCCAAGATCGACGCCTGCCTGCTGGCGCAGGATCTGCCGCACCGCATCGGATCCCGCGCGCCAGGTGCCCGGCACGCCAAAGCGCGCATGGCCAATCATGCGGAACACGGTATCGGCAATCATGTTGTCCGATTTTTTCAGCATGATCTTCAACAGGTCGTGCAAAGGTGCCGACTGCTTACTGGCGATTACCGTACCCGGCTCGTTAACCAGCGTCTGGCGTAGCAGCGTACCGGTGTAGGTTATGCCTGCCTGCTTCAGCTCGTCTTTGATGATCGCCCCGGCATAGCTGGCGCCGTCCTGAATGGCAAATGCCAGCGGTAGCGGGTCAGCACGCTGCGGCAGACAGCCGGTGAGCGTGTAGCGGTTGAGATCGCCGGGGACGACGTCCAGCTCACAGTACTGCGCATCCGGCGAGCCTTTCGCCAGCGTTCGCACCTGGCTGAACATAACGACCGGGTAGTAGGAGGCGATACGAATAAACGCCAGATCGTTTGCCTTCTGCGCGCTGTAGAGCGAAATGGAGAAGCAGTTGCGGTCTACGATCGCCGCCGCCGGCGGTGCGCTAAAGCACTGGGTCATGTCGTTCCATGGCCAGCCCGGCGCTTTATCGTGGCTGGCAAAGATCGAGGTATCGATCAGGACGTTGCCGTCGATAGTTTGTACGCCGGATTTTTTCAGCGTCGCCACCATATTACGAATATCCTGGCGTTTTAGCGTCGGATCGCCGCCAAATCGCGCAATCAGGTCGCCTTTTAGCGTACCGTTATCGACGCTGCCTTTGGTCTCAAGCGTGGTGGTAAAACGGAAATCAGGGCCAAGTTGCAGCAGGGCCGCCAGCGCGGTGAGCACCTTCTGGGTACTGGCCGGTAGCGCCATCTGCTGGCCGTGGTAATCAATCAACGGCGCGGGTGCGCCCACTTTCTGCACCAAAAGCGCGAGGTTGGCCCCGGCGGGAAGCTGATTGATATACTCATCAACATTCGTGGCCTGAACGCTAAACGCTATACTGGTGGTCAATCCGATGATAAATCTGGAAAATCGCATAATCTCGCGCTAACAACCTGGAAACAAGCCGTCATACTACGGCCCAACGCCCTGTAAAGTAAACGATGACCCGTAGTGAACTTCGGGGTAAAATGCGTATCAAATTAAAAATTACTGCTGACCTGGGGCTTCGCACCCGGGTCGGTTTTCTTTTGCTTCTGGCCTGGTGTTGATAGCGACCCAGGCGGGCTTAGCGGCCGGAGCGGGGCGAACCGCTCCCTACAGGAATGTTTAAGAGGTATAACAATGCAAGCTATTCCGATGACCCTTCGTGGTGCAGAAAAACTGCGTGAAGAACTGGACTTTCTCAAGTCTGTACGTCGCCCAGAAATCATTGCGGCCATCGCCGAAGCACGCGAGCACGGCGACCTGAAAGAGAACGCGGAGTACCATGCTGCTCGCGAACAGCAGGGATTCTGCGAAGGCCGTATCAAAGATATCGAAGCGAAACTGTCTAATGCGCAGGTTATCGACATCACCAAGATCCCGAATAATGGCCGCGTTATCTTTGGTGCGACTGTGAAGGTGCTGAATCTGGATAACGATGAAGAACAGACCTACCGCATCGTGGGCGATGATGAAGCGGACTTCAAACAGAACCTGATTTCTGTGAACTCGCCGATCGCCCGTGGCCTTATCGGTAAGGAGCAGGACGACGTAGTCACCATCCGTACCCCGGGCGGTGAAGTTGAGTTCGAAATCATCGCAGTGGATTATCTGTAAATTTTGTTCAACACTGAAAATGTTGACTGAGTGTAAAGATAAGAAAAAGGCCGCATAGCGGCCTTTTATCAAGCATAAGAGCGTGGCATGTTGCTAGCCCTCGTAAAGAAAAACCCTCATTTAACACAATGTTGTGTCAGAAATTAGGATATTCTTAACGTGGCAGCGAGATTTTGCGTTCTTTACCAGGGCGATAAAGCACCAGCATTTTACCGATGACCTGTACGTTACAGGCGCCGGTTTCGCGCACGATAGCGTCCACGATCAAGGTTTTGGTCTCGCGATCTTCCGAGGCGATTTTCACCTTGATAAGTTCATGGTGCTCTAACGCTTGTTCAATCTCGGCCAGTACCCCTTCGGTCAAACCATTGTTGCCAAGCATAACTACCGGCTTGAGCGGATGTGCCAGACCTTTCAGGTGCTGTTTTTGTTTAGTACTCAGATTCATCGTATATTTTTGCTTACGTTGGGATTGAAAACGGGTCATTCTACCGCCATCTCCCATATATCGCCAAATGGCGCGTAGAAATTTACGCCAAAAGGCTACGATGAACTGTCCCGATGGGAATGTTAAATGACAGGTAAAAAGCGTTCTGCCAGCTCAAGCCGCTGGCTTCAGGAACACTTTAGCGATAAATATGTTCAAGAGGCACAGAAAAAGGGGTTACGTTCCCGTGCCTGGTTTAAACTTGATGAAATACAGCAAAGTGACAAACTTTTTAAGCCGGGGATGACGGTTGTCGACCTCGGTGCTGCACCGGGTGGCTGGTCACAGTACGTGGTCACGCAGATTGGTGGTAAAGGCCGTATTATTGCTTGCGATCTTTTACCTATGGATCCAATCGTTGGTGTGGACTTCCTTCAGGGCGATTTTCGTGATGAACTCGTCATGCAGGCATTACTGGAACGCGTAGGTGACAGTAAAGTACAGGTTGTCATGTCAGATATGGCACCAAACATGAGCGGAACGCCGGCGGTTGATATCCCCCGGGCCATGTATCTGGTGGAACTGGCGCTTGAAATGGCTCGTGATGTGCTAGCGCCAGGCGGAAGTTTTGTAGTGAAGGTGTTCCAGGGCGAAGGCTTCGATGAGTATCTAAGGGAAATTCGCTCCCTGTTTACGAAGGTTAAAGTTCGTAAGCCGGACTCTTCGCGTGCGCGTTCACGTGAAGTGTACATTGTAGCGACCGGGCGAAAATCATAGACGGTGGTTTTTCAAACGAAAGTTTGAAAGAAACTGGATATAGAGTATCCTGACGCTGTTTTTAACACAGTTGTAATAAGAGGTTAATCCCTTGAGTGACATGGCGAAAAACCTAATACTCTGGCTGGTCATTGCCGTTGTGCTGATGTCAGTATTCCAGAGCTTTGGGCCCAGCGAATCGAACAGCCATAAGGTGGATTATTCTACCTTCCTGCAAGAGGTCAATAACGACCAGGTTCGCGAAGCGCGTATCAACGGACGTGAGATCAACGTTACCAAGAAAGATAGTAACCGTTACACGACTTACATCCCGGTTAACGATCCGAAGCTGCTTGACAACCTGCTGACGAAAAACGTCAAAGTGGTTGGCGAGCCGCCAGAAGAGCCGAGCCTGCTGGCTTCGATCTTCATTTCCTGGTTCCCGATGCTGCTGCTTATCGGCGTCTGGATCTTCTTCATGCGCCAGATGCAGGGCGGCGGTGGCAAAGGTGCCATGTCGTTCGGCAAGAGCAAAGCGCGCATGCTGACGGAAGACCAGATTAAAACCACCTTTGCCGACGTTGCAGGCTGCGACGAAGCGAAAGAAGAGGTGGGTGAGCTGGTTGAGTATCTGCGCGAACCGAGCCGCTTCCAGAAGCTGGGCGGTAAAATCCCGAAAGGCGTCCTGATGGTCGGCCCTCCGGGTACCGGTAAAACGCTGCTGGCGAAAGCGATCGCTGGCGAAGCGAAGGTGCCGTTCTTTACGATTTCCGGTTCTGACTTCGTGGAAATGTTCGTCGGTGTCGGCGCATCTCGTGTGCGTGACATGTTCGAACAAGCTAAGAAAGCGGCACCGTGCATCATCTTCATCGATGAAATCGACGCCGTCGGCCGCCAGCGTGGCGCTGGTCTGGGCGGTGGTCACGATGAACGTGAGCAGACCCTGAACCAGATGCTGGTTGAGATGGACGGCTTCGAAGGTAACGAAGGTATCATCGTTATTGCGGCAACTAACCGTCCGGACGTACTTGACCCAGCGCTGCTGCGTCCTGGCCGTTTCGACCGTCAGGTTGTGGTTGGTCTGCCGGACGTTCGCGGTCGTGAACAGATCCTGAAAGTACACATGCGTCGCGTACCGCTGGCGCCGGATATCGACGCGGCAATCATTGCTCGTGGTACCCCTGGCTTCTCCGGTGCAGACCTGGCGAACCTGGTGAACGAAGCGGCGCTGTTTGCTGCTCGTGGTAACAAACGCGTTGTGTCGATGGTTGAGTTCGAAAAAGCGAAAGACAAAATCATGATGGGTGCGGAACGTCGCTCCATGGTGATGACGGAAGCGCAGAAAGAATCCACCGCGTACCACGAAGCGGGCCACGCGATTATCGGTCGCCTGGTGCCGGAACACGATCCGGTACATAAAGTGACCATCATTCCGCGCGGTCGTGCGCTGGGTGTGACCTTCTTCCTGCCTGAAGGCGACGCAATCAGCGCCAGCCGTCAGAAACTGGAAAGTCAGATCTCCACCCTGTACGGCGGTCGTCTGGCGGAAGAGATCATCTACGGTGCCGAACATGTTTCTACCGGGGCGTCGAACGATATTAAAGTCGCGACTAACCTGGCGCGTAACATGGTGACTCAGTGGGGCTTCTCCGACAAACTCGGTCCGCTGCTGTATGCGGAAGAAGAGGGCGAAGTATTCCTGGGCCGCTCTGTAGCCAAAGCGAAGCATATGTCCGATGAAACCGCGCGTATCATCGACCAGGAAGTGAAGGCGCTGATCGAACGTAACTATGGTCGTGCGCGTCAGTTGCTGAACGACAACATGGACATTCTGCACGCAATGAAAGATGCGCTCATGAAATATGAGACCATCGATGCGCCGCAGATTGACGACCTGATGGCTCGCCGCGACGTGCGTCCGCCAGCGGGTTGGGAAGAACCGGGCTCGTCCAACAGCAACAACTCTGGCAGCACTGGCAAGCCGAGTGCACCGCGTCCGGTTGATGAACCGCGCGCGCCGGACTCTGGCACCATGTCAGAGCAGCTGGGCGATAAATAAGTTCTCCCTCGTGGAAGACTGTGCATCATCTGAAACCCTGGGGCTTGCCCCGGGGTTTTTTATATTGAAGAAATAGATAACAAAAGGATTCGCTATGAAACTCACCGCCCAGGGCTCTATCCTGGATCTCTCTCATCCGCACGTGATGGGGATCCTCAACGTCACGCCGGACTCCTTTTCCGACGGCGGCACGCACAACACGCTGGTTGAGGCGGTGAAACATGCAAATCTGATGATTAACGCCGGGGCGACGATCGTCGACGTGGGTGGGGAGTCTACCCGTCCGGGCGCACTGGACGTCAGCGTTGAAGAAGAACTCGACCGTGTGATCCCGGTAGTGGAAGCCATCGCTCAGCGTTTTGAAGTGTGGATCTCCGTCGATACCTCTAAACCGGAAGTGATCCGAGAGTCCGCCCGCGCCGGCGCGCATATCATCAATGATATCCGTTCACTGAGTGAACCGGGCGCGCTGGAGGCGGCGGCCGAAACCGGACTTCCCGTTTCGCTGATGCACATGCAGGGCAATCCGAAAACCATGCAGGACGCGCCGAAATACGACGATGTCTTTGCTGAAGTGAACCGTTATTTCGTCGAACAAATTGCTCGCTGCGAGCGGGTGGGAATCTCAAAAGATAAATTGTTGCTCGACCCGGGGTTCGGTTTCGGTAAAAATATCTCCCATAACTATGCATTACTGGCGCGTTTGTCAGAATTCCATCATTTCGGCCTGCCGCTGTTCGTCGGTATGTCGCGCAAATCGATGATTGGTCAGCTGCTAAACGTGGGGCCGTCGGAGCGCCTTAGCGGCAGTCTGGCGTGCGCGGTGATTGCTGCCATGCAGGGCGCGCATATTGTTCGCGTCCACGACGTCAAAGAAACTGTTGAAGCGATGCGTGTGGTTGAGGCCACCCTGTCTGCGAAGGGAAATAAACGTTATGAGTAATCGCAAATATTTTGGTACCGATGGGATCCGTGGTCGCGTAGGCGATGCGCCGATCACCCCTGATTTCGTCCTGAAGCTGGGTTGGGCGGCAGGCAAGGTGCTGGCAAGCCACGGCTCACGCAAAATCATCATCGGTAAAGACACCCGTATCTCTGGCTATATGTTGGAATCCGCGCTGGAAGCGGGTCTGGCGGCGGCGGGGTTGTCAGCCTCGTTCACCGGCCCAATGCCTACGCCTGCGGTCGCTTATCTGACTCGCACCTTCCGCGCCGAAGCTGGCATCGTTATCTCAGCATCGCATAACCCGTTTTATGACAACGGCATCAAGTTCTTCTCTATCGACGGCACCAAGCTGCCGGACGAAGTTGAAGAAGCGATTGAAGCCGAAATGGAAAAAGAAATCACCTGCGTGGACTCCGCCGAGCTGGGCAAAGCCAGCCGTATCGTCGACGCAGCGGGTCGCTACATTGAGTTCTGCAAAGGCACCTTCCCGAACGAACTGAGCCTGAATGGCCTGAAAGTGGTGGTCGACTGCGCCAACGGCGCGACCTACCATATCGCGCCGAACGTGCTGCGTGAGCTGGGCGCGACCGTTATTGCCATTGGCTGCGAGCCGAACGGCGTGAACATTAACGAAGAAGTGGGCGCTACTGACGTACGCGCGTTACAGGCTCGCGTACTGGCAGAAAAAGCCGATGTTGGCATCGCGCTCGACGGCGACGGCGACCGTGTCATCATGGTTGACCACCAGGGTCACAAGGTTGATGGCGACCAGATCATGTATATCATCGCCCGTGAAGCCCTGCGCCAGGGCCAACTGCGCGGCGGCGTGGTCGGCACTCTGATGAGCAACATGGGGCTGGAAGTGGCGCTTAAGCAGCTGGGTGTTCCGTTTGCCCGGGCGAAAGTGGGCGATCGCTACGTGCTGGAAAAAATGCAGGAGAAAGGCTGGCGCATTGGCGCGGAAAACTCTGGCCACGTGATTCTGCTGGACAAAACCACCACCGGTGACGGCATTGTTGCCGGCCTGCAGGTGGTCGCCGCCATGGTGCGTAACCACATGAGCCTGCACGATCTGTGCAGCGGCATGAAAATGTTCCCGCAGGTGCTGGTCAACGTGCGCTACACCGATGGTAAATCCAACCCGCTGGAAAGCGATGCGGTGAAGACGGCGGCCCTTGAAGCGGAAGCCGCGATGGGTAACCGAGGCCGCGTGCTGCTGCGTAAATCCGGCACCGAGCCGCTGATTCGTGTGATGGTGGAAGGCGAAGACGAAGCGCAGGTCACCGAGCTTGCCCATCGTATTGCTGATGCGGTAAAAGCGGCTTAAGCCGTGACCTAAGTGACTAAAAAGGCGGCGCTTGCCGCCTTTTTATTGCAGACAATGCGTGGTTTTGCTGTTTTTTTCCGCAGTTGATACAATGTGTGGAAATTGCCCTTGCGAAGGTCATTCGCTTTGGTTAGTATTCACACCCGCTTCAGTGGGAAACTTAAATGTCCCGCTTAATTGGTCGAAGCACTTGGTACGCGGTGTCCCCGCAAGGAACAGGTTGATTATGTACGAAGCTCTTTTAGTTGTTTTCCTTATTGTAGCGATTGGCCTTGTGGTCCTCGTTATGCTGCAGCAAGGTAAAGGCGCTGATATGGGAGCCTCCTTTGGAGCAGGCGCTTCCGCTACACTGTTTGGTTCTAACGGTTCTGGTAACTTCATGACCCGTATGACTGCTGTGTTCGCGACGCTGTTCTTCATCATCAGTCTGGTTCTGGGCAACATCAACAGCAACAAGACCAATAAAGGAAGCGAGTGGGATAACCTGACTGCACCGAAGACTGAGCAAACCACTCAGCCAGCGGCTCCGGCTCAGCCGACCAGCGATATCCCGCACTAAGTATTCTGTACCGAGGTGGTGGAATTGGTAGACACGCTACCTTGAGGTGGTAGTGCCCTAACGGGCTTGTGGGTTCGAGTCCCATCCTCGGTACCAATATTCCGAAAGAAAGACGCTGAAAAGCGTCTTTTTTTTCGTCTGTAGAAAACGGGCCTAGTCGGCTTTCGGGAAATCAACGACCGTATCATTTACTCGGTTCACCATGTTGGTGAACAGAATCGCGCTGACGGCGCTGATAATCTCAATCACCTGCTGGTCGTTAAAACCGGCCTGCTTCAGCGCGGTGACGTCCGCTTCCGGCAGCGTACCGGTGGTACTCACCAACGTTTGTGCGAATTTCACCAGCGCAGCGAGATGTGCGTCTTCAGTATAATCTCCTCGGCGCAGCGCGTGGATCTGCTCACCGCTGAAGCCCGCTTTTTTCGCCATCATCGTGTGGGCCGCCAGGCAGTAATCACAGCCGGTGGCTTCACTGACGGAGAGGTTAATCGCCTCCAGTTCCCGGGCGCTCAGGCTGCCTTTATGCAGCATCGCATTGTGTGCCAGCGCCTGCTGTAACGCCGCCGGGGAGTGTCCGCCGATGGTCAGGTAGGCATTTGGCACTTTGCCCATCGCTTTTTTGATCCCACTAAAAATCTCAGCGGCTTTTCCGGTGGCGTCTTGTTCACGAATCTCTGCTAAACGGCTCATGGTCTACTCCTGTTGTTCGAGGGTTTGTTGTGGCATGGGGACATCTTAGGTCACGACGGCGTGGTAGACTGGCCCTCTTCGTCTCATCTTTTTGTCTTATCGTCTCAGGAGTCGTATGGACAGTCTTAGCCATCTCTTAACGTTGCTGATGCCGCGCTGCGAAGTGAATTTGCACTGCCGCTTTGGCGGTCGCTGGCAGGCGGGACACAATCAGATGCGGGCGGGCGTGGTTCCCTGGCACTTTGTGCTCAGCGGCGAAGGGCGGTTAACCGTCGGCAAAGAGACGCGGCAAATGCGTGCGGGCGATGTGATTATGCTGCCGCACGGCTCGCCGCATCTGATGGAAAGTCTGGTGGAGTGGGGGCAGGTATTGCCGGTCGCTCATCGCTTTAACGGCACGCTGACCGAGATGCGTACCGGCTCTGATGGCGATGCGCTGGAAATGCTGTGCGGTGAATTCTATTTCGGCCCCCACGTGAGCTGGCTGTTTACGGAGGAAACCGAACTGGTTCATCTGCATACCGATGAACGCGAGGATTGCCCGGAACTGGAAACGCTGTTGAACGTGTTAGTTCGTGAAAGCCTGGCAGAACATCCCGGTGGCAGCGCTATTGTCCGTAGCCTTGGGGATACGCTGTTGGTGCTGATGCTGCGCACGCTGCTGGGGGCGGAAGAACCGCCAGCCGGTTTACTGCGTCTGATGAGCGATGAGCGGCTGATGCCCGCGGTGCTCGCCGTGCTGGCGACGCCGGAGCAGCCGTGGACGCTGGAGAGTATGGCGGCCAGAGCGTTTTTATCCCGCGCGACTTTCGCCCGTCATTTTGCCCGCGCCTATCATTTGACGCCGCAGGCCTGGCTAACGCAGCTACGTATGGCGTTGGCAGCTCGATTACTGCATCAGGACCGCCAGGCTCGCCTGGAGGTGATTGCTGAGCGCTGTGGTTTCCAGTCGCTGGCCTCATTCTCGAAAAGTTTTAAAAAGCACTACGGCCTGACGCCGGGCGAATGGCGGCGCCGTTAATGGTCGCCAACTCAAGGCACAAAAAAGGCCGCTTACGCGGCCTTTTGCATCAACGATGCGGGCTTATTTGCCTTTGTTTTCCAGATTCTCAACCTGCGGCAGACCGGTCGCAGAAGAGGCGGTCAGTAGACCCGCTTTCGCGTAGCCGAACAGCTTCTCACGGGTATCGGTAATGTCCAGATTACGCATGGTCAATTGGCCAATACGATCGTCCGGTGAGAACACGGACTCGCCTTTCTCCATAGTCAGACGCTCAGCCTTATAGGTCAGGTTGTCAGACACGGTGTTCAGGATGGAGTAGTCGTTGCCGCGACGCAGTTCCAGCGTCACTTCACCGGTGATCTGGCTGGCGACCCAACGTTGCAGGCCGTCACGCAGCATCAGCGCCTGCGAGTCGAACCAGCGGCCCTGATACAGCAGTTTACCCAGCTGACGACCATGAGAATGATACTGTTCGATGGTGTCTTCGTTGTGAATACCGGTCAGCAGACGCTCGTAAGCGATGTGCAGCAGCGCCATCCCCGGGGCTTCATAGATGCCGCGGCTTTTCGCTTCAATGATACGGTTTTCGATCTGGTCGCTCATGCCCAGACCGTGACGGCCGCCGATGCGGTTCGCTTCCAGCATCATCTCAACATCATCGCTGAAGGTTTTACCGTTCAGGGCTACAGGGTGGCCCTGCTCGAAGCGGACGGTCACTTCTTCCGCCGGGATCTTCACGCTCTCGTCCCAGAACTTCACGCCCATAATCGGGTTGACGATCTTGACGCTGGAGTTCAGGAACTCGAGGTCTTTCGCTTCGTGCGTCGCGCCCAACATGTTGGAGTCGGTGGAGTAGGCTTTTTCGACGGACATTTTGTAGTCGAAGCCGCAGGCGATCATAAATTCAGACATCTCATGACGGCCGCCCAGCTCATCGATAAAGTCGGTATCGAGCCATGGTTTGTAAATCTGCAGCTCGGCGTTGGTCAGCAGGCCATAACGATAGAAACGTTCAATATCGTTGCCTTTATAGGTGCTGCCGTCGCCCCAGATGTTCACGCCGTCTTCTTTCATGGCGGCAACCAGCATGGTGCCAGTCACAGCGCGGCCCAACGGGGTGGTATTAAAATAGGTCAGGCCGCCGGTGGTGTTGTGGAAGGCGCCACACTGAATAGCCGCGATGCCTTCGGCAACCAGCTGTTTACGGCAGTCGATCAAACGAGCGTTCTCTGCGCCATATTCCATTGCACGACGAGGAATCGCATCATAATCATCTTCGTCTGGCTGGCCCAGGTTTGCAGTATATGCATAAGGGACCGCGCCTTTTTGTCGCATCCACAGCAGCGCTGCGCTGGTGTCGAGACCGCCAGAGAAGGCGATACCAATACGTTGACCTGCCGGAAGATGCTTGAGAATCGTCGTCATAAAGTAAAACCCTGCGTGATTGACTGAAGGAGAAATCGCGTTTCGCTGTCAGTGAATTTTTATGCAAAATAAATGAGTTTTCATTTAATCATGTTTTGTCATGGACCGGAAGGGATTCATGCATTTTTATTCAAAAAATCCGCGTCGGCAGCGAAGGTTACCAGCATTACCCTACCGCGATCTGCAGCGCATTTCTTCTGCATAGAATGTGAGGTTGACAAGCTGTGAGCCACATCACTATACTACAGGTCGATTTTACGTCCCGTCCTCGGTACCAAATCCCAGCATTATTTGCATTTTTTACTCAAAACGCGTAAAATTTGCCACGTTTCAGGCGCGGGGTGGAGCAGCCTGGTAGCTCGTCGGGCTCATAACCCGAAGGTCGTCGGTTCAAATCCGGCCCCCGCAACCACTTTCCCTTAGAGTTCATTTTCAAATATACTGTGAAGACTTAGGCCTTCGTAGCTGGATTTGAAAAAAAATTCTTTCGGAAGGTTCTCCAGGCCGCAGTTGCGGCTATAGGGTTCAGTTATCTAAAGCCCCGATTTATCGGGGTTTTTTGTTATCTGACTACAGAATAACTGGGCTTTAGGCCCTTTTTTTATGTCTTGGGGGTGGGTTTGTCCACATTAGAGCAAAAATTAACAGAGATGATTACAGCGCCGGTTGAAGCCCTGGGCTACGAACTGGTCGGCATCGAATTTATTCGCGGTCGCACATCCACACTGCGCATCTATATTGATAGTGAAGATGGCATCAATGTTGATGATTGTGCTGATGTGAGCCACCAGGTAAGCGCGGTGATGGACGTCGAAGATCCTATTACTGTGGCTTACAACCTGGAAGTTTCCTCTCCGGGCCTCGACCGTCCTATGTTCACCGCTGAACACTATGTGCGTTTCCTGGGTGAAGAGGTGACGCTGGTCCTGCGCATGGCGGTACAGAACCGTCGTAAGTGGCAGGGCATTATCAAAGCGGTAGACGGTGAGATGATCACTGTGACAGTCGAAGGCAAAGATGAAGTGTTCGCGCTGAGTAACATCCAGAAGGCGAACCTGGTTCCCCACTTTTAACAGTCTGGATTGAGGTGAAAGGCCCCGATGAACAAAGAAATTTTGGCTGTTGTTGAAGCCGTCTCCAACGAGAAAGCGCTGCCGCGTGAGAAGATTTTCGAAGCGCTGGAAAGTGCGCTGGCAACGGCGACAAAGAAAAAATACGAACAGGAAATCGACGTACGCGTTGAAATCGATCGTCGCAGCGGCGACTTCGATACTTTCCGTCGCTGGGTCATTGTTGAAGAAGTGACCCAGCCAACCAAAGAAATTACCCTTGAAGCGGCACGCTTCGAAGATGAAAGCCTGAACGTCGGCGACTACGTTGAAGACCAGATCGAATCTGTGACCTTCGACCGTATCACCACGCAGACCGCGAAACAGGTTATCGTTCAGAAAGTGCGTGAAGCTGAACGCGCGATGGTTGTCGATCAGTTCCGCGACCAGGAAGGCGAAATCGTAACTGGCGTGGTGAAGAAAGTGAACCGCGACAACATCTCTCTGGAAGTGAAATCCGAAGGGATGGCCGGTAACGCTGAAGCTGTGATCCTGCGTGAAGACATGCTGCCGCGTGAAAACTTCCGTCCGGGCGACCGTATCCGCGGCGTTCTGTACGCTGTACGTCCAGAAGCGCGCGGTGCGCAGCTGTTCGTCACCCGTTCCAAGCCGGAAATGCTGATCGAACTGTTCCGCATCGAAGTGCCGGAAATCGGTGAAGAAGTTATCGAAATTAAAGCCGCCGCTCGCGATCCTGGCTCTCGTGCCAAAATCGCGGTGAAAACCAACGACAAGCGTATCGACCCGGTCGGTGCTTGCGTCGGTATGCGTGGCGCGCGCGTGCAGGCGGTTTCGACCGAACTGGGCGGCGAGCGTATCGATATCGTGCTGTGGGACGACAACCCGGCGCAGTTCGTGATTAACGCGATGGCTCCGGCTGACGTGGCATCCATTGTGGTTGACGAAGACAAGCACACCATGGATATCGCGGTAGAAGCGGGTAACCTGGCGCAGGCGATTGGCCGTAACGGTCAGAACGTCCGTCTGGCTTCTCAGCTGAGTGGTTGGGAACTCAACGTGATGACCGTTGATGACCTGCAGGCGAAGCACCAGGCTGAAGCGCACGCGGCTATCGATACTTTCACCAAATATCTTGATATTGATGAAGAGTTCGCCACTGTGCTGGTAGAAGAAGGCTTCTCCACGCTTGAAGAACTGGCCTATGTGCCGATGAAAGAACTGCTGGAAATTGATGGTCTGGACGAAGCGACCGTTGAGGCGCTGCGTGAACGCGCGAAAAACGCCCTGACCACTCTGGCACTTGCCCAGGAAGAAAGCCTCGGTGACAACAAACCGGCTGACGATCTGCTGAACCTGGAAGGGTTAGATCGCGCACTGGCTTTCAAACTGGCCGCTCGTGGTGTTTGTACGCTGGAAGACCTCGCTGAACAAGGCGTTGACGACCTGTCTGATATCGAAGGGTTAACCGACGAGAAAGCGGGTGAGCTGATTATGGCTGCGCGTAACATTTGCTGGTTCGGCGACGAAGCGTAATAAACTGTAGCAGGAAGGAACAGCATGACAGATGTAACCGTAAAAAAGCTGGCCGCAGAGATTGAGACCTCGGTAGATCGCCTGGTACAGCAATTTGCTGACGCTGGCATCCCGAAGTCTGCTGACGACTCTGTGTCCGCACAAGAGAAACAAACCTTACTGGCGCACCTGAACCGTGAAAATGGTTCTGCGCCGGATAAGTTGACTTTGCAGCGCAAAACGCGCAGTACTCTCAACATTCCAGGTACCGGTGGGAAAAGCAAATCGGTACAAATCGAAGTCCGCAAGACACGCACCTTTGTGAAACGCGATCCGCAAGAGGCTGAACGCCTGGCCGCGGAAGAGCAGGCGCAGCGTGAAGCGGAAGAGCAAGCCCGTCGTGAAGCTGAAGAAGCAGCTAAACGCGAGGCGCAACAAAAAGCTGAACGTGAGGCCGCAGAAAAAGCTAATCGTGAAGCCGCTGATAAAGCGAAACGTGAAGCTGCGGAAAAAGACAAAGTGAGCAATCAACAGACCGACGATATGACCAAAACCGCCCAGGCTGAAAAAGCCCGCCGTGAAAATGAAGCTGCCGAGCTGAAGCGCAAAGCGGAAGAAGAAGCGCGTCGCAAGCTTGAAGAAGAAGCCCGTCGTGTTGCGGAAGAAGCGCGCCGCATGGCAGAAGAAAACGAGAAGAACGGTGTGGATGCCGCTGAGCCGACTGAGGACACCAGCGACTATCACGTCACCACTTCTCAGCATGCCCGTCAGGCAGAAGACGAAAACGACCGTGAAGTAGAAGGCGGCCGTGGCCGTGGCCGCAATGCGAAAGCTGCGCGTCCGGCGAAAAAAGGCAACAAACACGCCGAATCCAAAGCCGACCGTGAAGAAGCGCGCGCCGCTGTTCGCGGGGGTAAAGGCGGCAAGCAGCGTAAAGGTTCCGCACTGCAGCAGGGCTTCCAGAAGCCGGCTCAGGCCGTTAACCGTGACGTTGTGATTGGCGAAACCATCACCGTTGGCGAACTGGCTAACAAGATGGCGGTGAAAGGTTCTCAGGTCATCAAAGCGATGATGAAGCTGGGCGCCATGGCCACCATCAACCAGGTCATCGACCAGGAAACCGCACAGCTGGTTGCCGAAGAGATGGGCCACAAAGTTATCCTGCGTCGTGAAAACGAGCTGGAAGAAGCGGTAATGAGCGACCGTGATACCGGCGCTGCGGCTGAACCGCGCGCACCGGTTGTGACCATCATGGGTCACGTTGACCACGGTAAAACCTCTCTGCTGGATTACATTCGTTCCACGAAAGTGGCCTCTGGCGAAGCGGGCGGCATTACCCAGCACATCGGTGCATACCACGTTGAAACCGACAACGGTATGATCACCTTCCTGGACACCCCGGGTCACGCCGCGTTTACCTCAATGCGTGCTCGTGGTGCGCAGGCAACGGATATCGTTGTTCTGGTTGTCGCAGCAGACGATGGCGTGATGCCGCAGACTATCGAAGCAATCCAGCACGCGAAAGCGGCGGGTGTGCCGGTTGTGGTTGCAGTGAACAAAATCGATAAGCCAGAAGCGGATCCGGATCGCGTTAAAAACGAACTGTCCCAGTACGGCATCCTGCCGGAAGAGTGGGGCGGCGAGAGCCAGTTCGTTCACGTATCCGCCAAAGCGGGTACCGGTATTGACGAACTGCTGGACGCTATCCTGCTGCAGGCTGAAGTTCTTGAGCTGAAAGCGGTACGTAATGGTATGGCAAGCGGCGCGGTAATCGAATCCTTCCTGGATAAAGGTCGTGGTCCGGTTGCAACCGTTCTGGTTCGTGAAGGTACTCTGCACAAGGGCGACATCGTTCTGTGTGGCTTCGAATACGGTCGCGTTCGTGCGATGCGTAACGAACTGGGTCAGGAAGTGCTGGAAGCGGGTCCGTCCATTCCGGTGGAAATCCTCGGTCTGTCCGGTGTTCCGGCTGCCGGTGACGAAGTGACCGTCGTTCGTGACGAGAAGAAAGCGCGTGAAGTTGCTCTGTATCGTCAGGGTAAATTCCGTGAAGTTAAACTGGCTCGTCAGCAGAAATCTAAACTCGAGAACATGTTCGCCAACATGACCGAAGGCGAAGTTCACGAAGTGAACATCGTACTGAAGGCCGACGTACAGGGTTCTGTGGAAGCGATTTCCGACTCCTTGCTGAAACTGTCTACCGACGAAGTGAAAGTGAAGATCATCGGTTCTGGCGTAGGTGGTATCACCGAAACCGACGCGACCCTGGCTGCGGCATCCAACGCGATTCTGGTTGGCTTCAACGTTCGTGCTGACGCTTCTGCGCGTAAAGTTATCGAAGCAGAAAGCCTGGATCTGCGCTACTACTCCGTCATCTATAACCTGATCGACGAAGTGAAAGCGGCAATGAGCGGCATGCTGTCTCCGGAACTGAAACAGCAGATCATTGGTCTGGCTGAAGTACGTGACGTGTTCAAATCACCGAAATTCGGTGCGGTCGCTGGCTGTATGGTTACCGAAGGTACCATCAAGCGCCACAACCCGATCCGCGTTCTGCGTGACAACGTGGTTATCTACGAAGGCGAGCTGGAATCCCTGCGTCGCTTCAAAGATGACGTTAACGAAGTCCGTAACGGCATGGAATGTGGTATCGGCGTGAAGAACTACAACGACGTTCGCGTTGGCGATATGATCGAAGTGTTCGAAATCATCGAGATCCAACGTACCATCGCTTAATCTTCGTTTAGATTGCCGATTGTAGGCCGGGGAAGCGAAGCGCCACCCGGCAACTATTTCAAAAGGGGCTGATAAGCCCCTTTTTTGTCTGGAGAATTTATTATGGCGAAAGAATTTGGTCGCCCGCAGCGCGTGGCCCAGGAGATGCAAAAAGAGATCGCAATCATCCTGCAGCGCGAAATTAAAGATCCGCGTCTGGGCATGATGACCACCGTTTCCGGTGTTGAAATGTCCCGCGATCTGGCCTATGCCAAAGTGTTTGTGACCTTCCTGAACGACAAAGATGAAGCGGCCGTCAAAGCCGGCATCAAAGCGCTGCAGGAAGCCTCTGGTTTCATCCGCTCGCTGCTGGGTAAAGCCATGCGCCTGCGTATCGTGCCGGAACTAACCTTCTTCTACGATAATTCGCTGGTCGAAGGGATGCGCATGTCCAACCTGGTGACTAACGTGGTGAAGCATGACGAAGAACGTCGTGTGAACCCGGACGACAGCAAGGAGGACTGATGAGTCGTCCTCGTCGTCGCGGCCGTGATATTCACGGCGTGCTGTTGCTGGATAAGCCGCAGGGCGCATCCAGCAATGATGTACTGCAGAAAGTGAAGCGCATCTACAATGCCAATCGCGCCGGACATACCGGCGCGTTGGATCCGCTGGCGACCGGTATGCTGCCGATTTGCCTCGGTGAAGCGACCAAGTTTTCCCAGTATCTGCTGGACTCCGACAAACGCTATCGCGTGATTGCTCGCTTAGGTCAGCGTACCGATACGTCGGATGCCGACGGGCAGATCGTCGAAGAGCGTCCGGTGACTTTTAGCGATGCGCAGCTGGCAGAGGCGCTTGAGAGCTTCCGTGGCGACACCCAGCAGGTGCCGTCCATGTATTCCGCGCTGAAGTACCAGGGCAAAAAGCTTTACGAATATGCTCGTCAGGGCATTGAAGTGCCGCGTGAAGCGCGCCCGATTACCGTCTACGAACTGCTGTTTATTCGTCATGAAGGGAACGAGCTGGAGCTGGAAATTCACTGCTCCAAAGGCACCTATATTCGTACCATCATTGACGATCTGGGCGAGAAGCTCGGCTGTGGTGCGCACGTGATTTTCCTGCGTCGCCTGGCGGTCAGCAAATACCCGGTCGAGCGTATGGTCACGCTGGAGCATCTGCGCGAACTGGTTGAACAGGCCGAACAGCAGGGCATTCCGGCGGCGGAATTACTCGATCCGTTATTGATGCCGATGGACAGTCCCGCTTCGGACTATCCGGTGGTGAATATCCCTGTAACGTCAGCGGTTTACTTTAAAAATGGTAATCCGGTACGGACGTCAGGCGCGCCGCTGGAAGGCCTGGTGCGCGTGACGGAAGGTGACGAAGGTAAATTCCTCGGTATGGGTGAAATCGATGACGAAGGCCGCGTGGCTCCACGCCGTCTGGTGGTCGAGTACACTGAGTAAGCCAGGTTCTGTGGCTTGCGATAACCGAGCGCTGCGAGTAGAATATCGCGGCTTAACGTCTGCTTAATTGTTTAACAATTGGCAAGCGTTATCTCAGGGCTGCTGAATTAGAGATCGGCACCCTTTCTTTCTTTTAAATTTGGAGTTCAAAATGTCTCTAAGCGTTGAAGCTAAAGCACAAATCGTTTCTGAGTTCGGTCGTGGCGCGAACGACAGCGGTTCTACCGAAGTTCAGGTTGCACTGCTGACTGCACAGATCAACCACCTGCAGGGTCACTTTGCAGAGCACAAAAAAGATCACCACAGCCGTCGTGGTCTGCTGCGCATGGTTTCTCAGCGTCGTAAACTGCTCGACTACCTGAAACGTAAAGATGTTGCACGCTACACCGCGCTGATCGAGCGTCTGGGTCTGCGTCGCTAATTCTAGCGAGTTTCAGAAAGAGGGGCCTTTATGGCCCCTTTTTTCCACCGGACGACCGTCATTTATAAGAAAGTTTGCCCGTAAGACGCTGTCTGGCGTTCTGGTAATCCTGCTTGTCTGCATCTTGTTGAGACAAAATTGAGCTGAAATTACCAACACAGCAGTATTTTGAAAGATAACGGGTATAATGTATTGTTGTTGTACATATTCTTCGTTGCAGAGGTTCGCGCGGCTAATGAGAGGCTTTACCCGGCGTCGGGTTAGGGTTGTCATTAGTCGCGAGGATGCAAAGAAGATCGGTTTCATCGGTCGGCACGCCAAGGGGTGTGCCGCCACTCATTAAGAAAGGATAGAATTTTGCTTAATCCGATCGTTCGTAAGTTCCAGTACGGCCAACACACCGTAACGCTGGAAACCGGCATGATGGCGCGCCAGGCAACTGCCGCCGTGATGGTTAGCATGGATGACACCGCGGTATTCGTTACCGTTGTGGGTCAGAAAAAAGCGAAACCAGGCCAGGACTTCTTCCCGCTGACCGTTAACTATCAGGAGCGTACCTACGCTGCTGGCCGTATCCCGGGTAGCTTCTTCCGTCGTGAAGGCCGTCCAAGCGAAGGCGAAACCTTGATCGCGCGTCTGATTGACCGCCCGGTTCGTCCGCTGTTCCCGGAAGGCTTCGTTAACGAAGTTCAGGTTATCGCGACCGTTGTTTCCGTTAACCCGCAGGTTAACCCAGACATCGTTGCCATGATTGGCGCATCTGCTGCGCTGTCCCTGTCCGGTATTCCGTTCAACGGCCCAATCGGTGCTGCGCGCGTAGGTTACATCAATGACCAGTACGTGCTGAACCCGACTCAGGACGAGCTGAAAGAAAGCAAGCTGGATCTGGTGGTTGCCGGTACCGAAGCTGCCGTACTGATGGTTGAATCTGAAGCAGAACTGCTGAGCGAAGACACCATGCTGGGCGCTGTTGTATTCGGTCACGAACAGCAGCAGATCGTCATCAAAGAGATCAACGAGCTGGTTAAACAAGCGGGTAAACCGCGTTGGGATTGGCAGCCGGAAGCCGTTAACGAAGCGCTGAACGCGCGCGTGGCTGCGCTGGCAGAATCTCGCCTGAGCGACGCTTACCGCATCACCGACAAACAAGAGCGTTATGCTCAGGTTGACGTGATCAAATCTGAAACCATCGCGACTCTGGTGGCGGAAGACGAAACCCTGGACGCTAACGAGCTGGGCGAAATCCTGCACGCTATCGAGAAAAACGTTGTTCGTAGCCGCGTACTGGCAGGCGAGCCGCGTATCGATGGCCGCGAAAAAGACATGATCCGTGGTCTGGACGTACGCACCGGCGTTCTGCCGCGTACTCACGGTTCTGCGCTGTTCACCCGTGGTGAAACGCAGGCGCTGGTTACCGCGACCCTGGGTACCGCACGTGACGCGCAGGTTCTTGATGAACTGATGGGCGAGCGTACTGACAACTTCCTGTTCCACTACAACTTCCCTCCGTACTCCGTAGGCGAAACCGGCATGGTCGGTTCTCCGAAGCGTCGTGAAATTGGTCACGGTCGTCTGGCGAAGCGCGGCGTGCTGGCAGTGATGCCGGAAGGCGACAAGTTCCCGTACACCGTTCGTGTGGTTTCTGAAATCACCGAATCTAACGGTTCTTCCTCTATGGCTTCCGTATGTGGCGCTTCCCTGGCGCTGATGGACGCAGGCGTGCCAATCAAAGCAGCCGTTGCGGGCATCGCGATGGGTCTGGTGAAAGAAGGCGACAACTTTGTTGTTCTGTCTGACATCCTGGGCGACGAAGACCACCTGGGCGATATGGACTTCAAAGTGGCGGGTTCCCGCGACGGTATCTCTGCACTGCAGATGGATATCAAAATTGAAGGTATCACCAAAGAGATCATGCAGGTTGCGCTGAACCAGGCTAAAGGTGCCCGTCTGCACATCCTGGGCGTGATGGAACAGGCGATTAACGCGCCGCGCGGTGATATTTCTCAGTTCGCTCCGCGTATCCACACCATCAAGATCAATCCGGACAAGATCAAAGACGTTATCGGTAAAGGCGGTTCTGTTATCCGTGCCCTGACCGAAGAAACCGGCACCACCATTGAAATCGAAGATGACGGTACTGTGAAGATCGCAGCGACTGACGGCGAGAAAGCGAAACACGCTATCCGTCGTATCGAAGAGATCACCGCAGAAATCGAAGTGGGTCGTATCTACAATGGTAAAGTGACCCGTATCGTTGATTTCGGTGCCTTCGTGGCCATCGGCGGCGGTAAAGAAGGTCTGGTACACATCTCTCAGATCGCTGACAAGCGCGTTGAGAAAGTGACCGACTACCTGCAGATGAACCAGGAAGTACCGGTTAAGGTTCTGGAAGTTGACCGTCAGGGCCGTATCCGTCTGAGCATTAAAGAAGCAACCGAGCAGTCTCAGCCTGCCGCCGCACCGGAAGCTCCGGCAGCGGAACAAGGCGAGTAAGGTTTGCCTTTTGCCCTCCGCGTTTGCGGAGGGCACATTTCGCTGGCTGGATGCCTTGTTTGCATGCGGGGGACAGGACGTTCATCCAATTGTTGTCTTCGGGAGTGGGAAATGAAGCCTTTTTTGCGCTGGTGTTTCGTGGCGACAGCACTCACGCTGGCAGGATGTAGCAACTCTGCCTGGCGTAAAAGTGAAGTCCTCGCGGTGCCATTGCAACCGACGTTACAGCAGGAAGTAATCCTGGCACGCATGGAACAAATTCTTGCCAGTCGGGCTTTAACCGATGACGAACGCGCACAGCTTTTATATGAGCGCGGAGTGTTGTATGATAGTCTCGGTCTGAGGGCATTAGCGCGAAATGATTTTTCACAAGCGCTGGCTATCCGACCTGATATGCCTGAAGTATTCAATTACTTAGGCATTTATTTAACGCAGGCAGGCAATTTTGATGCTGCCTATGAAGCGTTTGATTCTGTACTTGAGCTTGATCCAACTTACAATTATGCGCACTTGAACCGCGGCATCGCGCTTTATTACGGTGGCCGTGCGAAGTTAGCGCAAGATGATCTGCTGGCGTTTTATCAAGACGATCCCAATGATCCTTTCCGCAGTCTGTGGCTTTATCTCGCTGAGCAGAAGCTCGATGAGAAGCAGGCGAAAGATGCGTTGAAGCAACGCTTCGACAAATCGGATAAAGAACAATGGGGATGGAACATTGTCGAGTTCTACTTAGGCAACATTGACGAAAAAACGTTAATGGAGCGCCTGAAGGCGGACGCAACGGATAACACCTCGCTCGCTGAGCATCTCAGTGAAACCAACTTCTATTTAGGTAAGTATTACCTAAGTCTTGGGGACAAGGACAGCGCTACGGCACTGTTCAAACTGGCGGTTGCCAACAACGTACATAACTACGTTGAGCACCGATACGCATTGTTGGAATTATCGCTCCTGGGCCAGGACCAAGATGACCTGGCAGAATCGGACCAGCAATAGCTGACGACTACATCAGCCCGTAATCTTTTTGATTGCCATCACCTTCGCGGGTGAGGGCGTTGTTGTTCGTTAATACACCTACTTTGAGCCGGTTCACACTTTTCAATGAAAATTGCAGATCAATTTCATGATGAGTTATGTAGACTGGCCGCCATTAATATCGAGGCACTTGTACTACATGGCTGAATTCGAAACCACTTTTGCAGATCTGGGCCTGAAGGCTCCTATCCTTGAAGCCCTTAACGATCTGGGTTACGAAAAACCATCTCCGATCCAGGCTGAGTGTATCCCACACCTGCTTTCTGGTCGTGACGTGCTGGGCATGGCCCAGACTGGTAGCGGTAAAACGGCGGCGTTCTCTCTGCCGCTGCTGAACAATCTTGATCCTGAGCTGAAAGCGCCACAGATTCTGGTGCTGGCACCGACCCGCGAACTGGCGGTTCAGGTAGCTGAAGCAATGACGGATTTCTCTAAACATATGCGCGGCGTAAACGTGGTTGCCCTGTACGGCGGCCAGCGTTATGACGTGCAGCTGCGCGCCCTGCGTCAAGGGCCGCAAATCGTTGTCGGTACCCCGGGTCGTCTGCTGGACCACCTGAAGCGCGGTACCCTGGACCTCTCTAAGCTGAGCGGCCTGGTGCTGGATGAAGCAGATGAAATGCTGCGCATGGGCTTTATCGAAGACGTTGAAACCATTATGGCGCAGATCCCGGAAGGTCATCAGACCGCGCTGTTCTCCGCCACCATGCCGGAAGCGATTCGTCGCATTACCCGCCGCTTTATGAAAGAGCCGCAGGAAGTACGCATTCAGTCCAGCGTCACCACTCGCCCGGACATCAGCCAGAGCTACTGGTCTGTGTACGGCATGCGTAAGAATGAAGCGCTGGTGCGTTTCCTGGAAGCGGAAGACTTTGATGCGGCGATTATCTTCGTACGCACCAAAAACGCGACCCTGGAAGTAGCAGAAGCGCTGGAGCGCAATGGCTACAACAGCGCTGCGCTGAACGGTGATATGAACCAGGCCCTGCGTGAGCAGACTCTGGAGCGTCTGAAAGACGGTCGTCTGGATATCCTGATTGCAACCGACGTGGCAGCACGTGGTCTGGACGTAGAACGTATCAGCCTGGTTGTGAACTATGACATCCCGATGGACTCCGAGTCTTACGTTCACCGTATCGGCCGTACCGGTCGTGCGGGCCGTGCGGGCCGTGCGCTGCTGTTCGTTGAGAACCGCGAGCGTCGCCTGCTGCGTAACATCGAACGCACCATGAAGCTGACCATTCCGGAAGTGGAACTGCCGAACGCAGAACTGCTGGGCAAACGCCGTCTGGAAAAATTCGCCGCCAAAGTACAGCAGCAGCTGGAAAGCAGCGATCTGGATCTGTACCGTGGCCTGCTGGCTAAAATTCAGCCGACCGCAGAAGGCGAAGAGCTGGATATGGAAACGCTGGCCGCTGCGCTGCTGAAAATGGCACAGGGCGAACGTTCTCTGATCGTTCCGCCAGATGCGCCGATGCGTCCGAAACGTGAGTTCCGTGACCGTGACGATCGCTTTGAGCGTCGTGGCGATCGCAACGATCGTGGTCCGCGTGACCGTGGCGACCGTGAAGATCGTCCGAAGCGCGAACGTCGTGACGTTGGCGATATGGAGCTGTACCGCATTGAAGTGGGCCGTGATGACGGCGTTGAAGTTCGTCATATCGTGGGCGCGATTGCTAACGAAGGCGATATCAGCAGCCGTTACATCGGTAACATCAAACTGTTCGGTACCCACTCCACCATCGAACTGCCGAAAGGCATGCCGGGCGAAGTACTGCAGCACTTTACTCGCACCCGCATCCTGAACAAGCCGATGAACATGCAGCTGATCGGTGATGCCCAGCCACGCCCAGAGCGTAGCGGTCGCAGCTTCGGCGGCGAACGTCGCGAAGGTGGTCGTAGCTTCGGCGGTGAGCGTCGTGAAGGCGGCCGTAGCTTCGGTGGCGAGCGTCGCGAAGGTGGTCGTGGTGATGGTCGTCGTTTCAGCGGCGAACGTCGTGAAGGCAGCCGTGGCCCGCGCCGTGATGATGCTGCGCCGCGTCGTGACGACTCCGCAGGTCGTCGCCGTTTCGGCGGTGACGCATAAGCCAGACGGCTTAAAAGCGTAAAGTAAAATATACAGCCCCGATCGTCATGATTGGGGCTTTTTTTATTTCCTTTGTACTCGTGTACTGGTACAGTGCAACATATTAAAATGCAGTAGCAAAATTATTCACTGGAGAAAAGGCTGTATGGCGACACTAACCACCACCCAAACGTCACCTTCGCTGCTTGGCGGCGTGGTGATCATCGGCGGCACCATCATTGGCGCAGGAATGTTCTCCCTGCCGGTGGTCATGTCCGGTGCGTGGTTCTTCTGGTCGATGGCGGCGCTGGTGTTTACCTGGTTCTGCATGCTGCACTCCGGGCTGATGATCCTTGAAGCGAACCTGAACTACCGTATTGGTTCCAGTTTTGACACCATCACCAAAGACCTGCTGGGCAAAGGCTGGAACGTGGTAAACGGCATCTCTATTGCCTTTGTGCTCTACATCCTGACCTACGCCTATATTTCGGCGAGCGGCTCGATTCTGCACCACACCTTTGCCGAGATGTCGCTGAACGTGCCGGCACGAGCAGCAGGCTTTGGCTTCGCGCTGCTGGTGGCGTTTGTTGTCTGGTTGAGTACTAAAGCGGTGAGCCGCATGACGGCCATCGTACTGGGTGCGAAGGTGATTACCTTCTTCCTGACCTTCGGTAGCCTGATGGGCCACGTAACGCCCGCCACGCTGTTTAACGTTGCCGAAAGCCACGCCAGCTATACGCCTTACCTGCTGATGACGTTGCCATTCTGCCTGGCGTCGTTCGGTTATCACGGTAACGTACCGAGCCTGATGAAGTATTACGGTAAAGATCCGCGCACCATCGTGAAGTGTCTGGTGTACGGAACGTTGCTGGCGCTGGTGCTCTATACCGTTTGGTTACTGGGCACGATGGGTAACATCCCGCGTCCAGAATTTATCGGCATTGCCCAGAAGGGCGGTAACATTGATGTGCTGGTGCAGGCGTTAAGCGGCGTACTGAACAGCCGTGGCCTGGATCTTCTGCTGGTGGTGTTTTCTAACTTTGCGGTGGCCAGCTCCTTCCTCGGCGTAACGCTCGGCCTGTTTGATTACCTGGCAGACCTGTTCGGCTTCGACGATTCCGCGCGGGGGCGTTTCAAGACCGCGCTACTGACCTTCCTGCCGCCGATTATCGGTGGCCTGCTGTGGCCGAACGGTTTCCTGTACGCCATTGGCTATGCGGGTCTGGCGGCAACCATCTGGGCGGCAATTGTGCCGGCGCTGCTGGCGCGTAAATCGCGTAAGCGCTTCGGTAGCCCGAAATTCCGCGTCTGGGGCGGCAAGCCGATGATTGCGCTGATTCTGGTGTTTGGCGTGGGTAACGCGCTGGTGCATGTGCTGTCGAGCTTTAACCTGCTGCCGGTTTATCAGTAAGGCGTTTGTCCCCTCACCCTAACCCTCTCCCCATGGGGGAGAGGGGACAGCTCGGTGCGGTTTTCCCCCTCGCCCCTTTGGGGAGAGGGCGGGGTGAGGGGAATAAACCGCACTACCCCAACAATTCCTGCTTCACATCCATCGCCAGGTCAAACGAATGCAGCCGCGCCTGATGATCGAAAATCTGCCCGTTGACCATAATCTCATCCGCCTGCGTTTCGCGCAGAATGGACTCTAGCCCGTGGCGCACCTTCGCCTTATCGCCCACCAGTGACATCCGTAACGCCTGGTCGACGCCGTATTTCTCAGACGGCGACCAGAAATGCTCCATCTGCTGAATCGGTGCTGGCAACTGTCCGGTCTCCCCGCGACGCAGCCTGGTGAATGCCTGCTGCATGGAGGTGAAGAGGAATTCCGCGTCGCGGTTACTGTCGGCGGCAATAATGTTGATGCACACCATTGCGTACGGTTTTTCCAGCCGTGCCGATGGCTTGAAGTTCGTGCGGTAGAGATGCAGCGCCTGGAACAGCATATCCGGCGCGAAGTGCGAGGCGAAGGCAAACGGCAGGCCGAGCTGTGCGGCGAGCTGCGCGCCATACAGGCTGGAGCCAAGCAGCCACACCGGAATTTTCTCGCCGTAGCCAGGAACCGGGCGCACCTGCGGGTTAGGGTCGACCGCGTCGAACCAGTCCACCAGTTCCGCCACATCGCGCGGGAAGTTATCGATATCGCCACTCATATGACGGCGCAGCGCTCGCATAGTGGGCTGATCGCTGCCCGGCGCGCGGCCAAGGCCGAGATCGATACGTCCGGGATACAGCGTATTGAGCGTGCCGAACTGCTCAGCGATCACCAGCGGCGAGTGGTTGGGCAGCATGACGCCGCCGGAACCGAGGTGCAGGGTGGTAGTGTTGGCGGCCAGATAGCCAATCAGCACCGAAGTCGCCGCGCTGGCGATGCCCACCATGTTGTGGTGTTCGGCCAGCCAATAGCGGTGGTAGCCGCGCTTTTCAGCGAGCTGGGCGAGGTCGAGCGAATGGGAGAAGGCTTCTCGCGCTGAGGAACCCTGGGGGATCGGCGCCAGATCGAGCACCGAGAAAGCAACGGTTTTGTCAGTCATAAAGGCTCACTTTGCTACAGCATAGTCATCAGATTGAAGGTCTTGTTCCAACCGGGCGCACCCGGCCAGAAAAGCTGCATCTTTAATAATGCATTAAAATCTGACCACTGTTGTTAACAAAGTGAGCGGTTTTATCAGGCCTGCAATTCCAGCCCGGCCAGACGCTTCCAGTAGCCGTTACAGTCGCTGTTGGCGGTTAACGGCAGCGGTGCGCCGCCGTTCTCGTTGGCGTGGAAGGCCTCGAGCATGGCAAACGTCTCGTTACCCATCGGCGACAAGCGCACCATATCCACCAGTCCGTGCATGGACGTTAGCTCGTTGCCAAGGTTGTAAACGTAGCCGCTCATGGTCTGAATGCCGTTGAGCACGAACACCTGCTGATTCTCCTGCGACAGCATGCTGCGCCCGTTCGGGTACTTGATGCAGCAGGTTTCGCACTCGTCTTTGGGTTTGTCTTCCGAGCGCGCGGTAAAGCAGCGGGCGGAGTAGGCGAGCGGCAGATGGCCGTAGCTTAGCACCTCAACTTCAAACTTATCGCGGATACCCAGCTCTTCACACTGGTTGAGCAGATTGACCAGCCAGTCGCGGGACAGTTCCACCGGCATACACCAGCGCATCATGCCCTGCTTTTGCAGCAGGCGCAGCGTCACGGCGTTATAGCAGTTCAGCGCATGGCCCGCCACGAACGGCAGCTTACGTTCGGCACACAGATTCACGACCCCAAGATCGCTGGCTTCCACCAGAAAATCACCGTTCTCAACGTAGCGCTTGAGTTCACCTAGCTCGGACGACGCCTGCACCAGCGCGAGGGTGGAGAGCACCACCTGCTTGCCGCTAGCGGCCAGCGTTTTCGCCATATCCAGCCAGTCGCCGACTTTGGTGGCGCGGCGCTTGCTGCACACCGCTTCGCCCAGATAAATGGTGTCGGCGCTGCTGGTGGCGGCCTGCTGGTAGAAATCTTCCAGCGTCTCTTTTGACCAGTAGTAAAGCACTGGCCCTAATGAATATTTCATGGGAATTCCTACTGCCATTTACGGTGATACGCGCCGAGGGTGGTTTGGGTGCCTTCGGACATCGAACCGAGAGTGTCCATCCACGCGGCCTGCGGGACGAAGTTTTGCGGGTCAGCCATGCAGCGGTCGATAGCCTGACGCCAGACTTTCGCGACCTGGCTGACGTATGCCGGGCTGCGCTGACGGCCTTCGATTTTCACGGAGGCGATGTTCGCCGCCAGCAGTTCCGGCAGCAGCTCCAGCGTATTGAGGCTGGTGGGTTCTTCCAGCGCGTGATAGCGCTCGCCGTCGACCATATAGCGGCCTTTGCACAGCGTCGGGTAGCCCGCGTTTTCACCGTCCTGATAGCGGTCGATCAGCACTTCGTTAAGGCGAGATTCCAGCCCCTGTGGCGTTTGCTGCCAGCGCACGTAGCGCGCCGGTGAGCAGGCACCCACGGTATTCGGCGACTCGCCGGTCAGGTAAGAAGAGAGATAGCAGCGACCTTCAGCCATAATGCACAGGCTACCAAAGGCGAACACTTCCAGCGGCACCGGGGTGACGCGGGCTAGCTGCTTCACCTGATGAATAGAAAGCACGCGCGGCAACACCACGCGGGCGACGTCAAAGTTGCGATGATAAAAATTAATCGCCTCTTCGTTGGTTGCGGATGCCTGAACGGAGACATGGCGCTCAATATGCGGATAACGTTCTGCGGCATACTCAAGCATAGCGAGGTCGGCGAGAATCAGCGCGTCGGCGCCCAGTTGCGCGGCCATGTCTACGGCGCGCTGCCAGCGTACGTAGCCATCCGGGTGAGCGAAGGTGTTAATCGCGATATGCAGTTTACGGCCATGCTGATGCACGAAGCTCACGGCTTCCTGCAGTTTCTTTTCGGTAAAGTTCAGGCCAGCGAAGTGGCGGGCGTTGGTATCGTCCTTCAGCCCGATATACACCGCATCGGCACCGTTTTCGATAGCCGCCTTAAGCGCCGGGAGGTTTCCGGCAGGGCAGAGCAACTCCATAATTCTTCCTGAGTTAGCGGCCCAGCAGGGCGCATTATTGTTAATGAATGGGAATTTTAGTTAACCTAACGCTAATCATTTTTGATTTGAGGCAGACAAAAGCGTATTGATTGCGCCAATAATCCCTCGGCCTCACGACATAATTGTTGATTTACGCCGCTATGTCGTTTATCTGATATGGCAAAATAACGGAACTATTGCATTCAGGGAGTAAAGCTTGTGTTGGATAAACTGCGTTCACGTCTGGTTCATGTTGCTCCGAGTTTAATGAGCGTTCCGGTAAAATTGACGCCGTTCGCCCTTAAACGCCAGGTGTTGCAGCAGGTATTAAGCTGGCAGTTCCGTCAGGCGCTGAATGACGGCGAACTGGATTTTCTGGAAGGCCGTTGGTTGAGTATTGAAGTGCGCGACATTGGCCTGAAGTGGTTCACTTCCGTTGAGAATGAACGGCTTATTGTGAGCGACGCGGCCCAGGCCGACGTGAGCTTCAGCGCGGATGCCAGCGACCTGCTGATGATCGCTGCGCGCAAACAGGACCCGGATACCCTCTTCTTCCAGCGTCGACTGGTGATTGAAGGGGATACGGAGCTGGGTCTCTATGTCAAAAATCTGATGGATGCCATCGAGCTTGAGCAGATGCCAAAAGCGCTGCGCGTGATGCTGATGCAGCTGGCTGATTTCGTTGAGGCTGGCCTAAAATCACCATCAGAAACCAAACATACATCGGTAGGTGAGCCATGCTGATTCGAGTAGAAATTGGAATTGATGCCCCGGGCATTGACGCGCTGCTGCGTCGGACCTTCAACCGTGATAGCGAAGCCAATCTGGTGCGCGAGCTGCGTGAAGACGGCCTGATTACGCTCGGGTTGGTGGCCACTGACGATGAAGGCCACGTTGTGGGCTATGTGGCATTTAGCCCGGTCAGCATCGAAGGCGAAGAGCTACAGTGGGTGGGGCTGGCGCCGCTGGCGGTTGACGAAGCCTACCGCGGTCAGGGATTGGCGCGTCAGATGGTCTACGAAGGTCTGGATTCGCTGAACGAGTTTGGCTATGCGGCGGTTGTGACGCTGGGCGAACCGGCGCTGTATGGCCGTTTCGGCTTTGAACCTGCGGCACAATACGATTTGCGCTGTCGCTGGCCGGGCACCGAAGAGGCGTTTATGGTCCATCGTCTGGCTGACGATGCGTTAAACGGCGTACACGGTCTGGTGGAGTATTCCGACCACTTTAATCGTGTTTAAGGCTGTCCCGTAACGTTTCAAATGAACCGTCACCTGCGACGAGGCGCTCTTTCTGGCGCTTCGTTAGCTGCTTGATGCGATACTCCAGGCGTAGCGCCAGCGAGTGCTCGCCCACTTCACCGGAAAACGCTAGCTGCAGCGCGCCTTTGCCGCGCAGCGCTTTCGCCCCTTTGCCGCTCTGATGCTGGTGAAATCGCCGTTCAACATCGGTGGTGATACCGGTGTACAATTTGTCGTCCTCAGTGCGGACGAGATAAAGAAACCAACGCACGTGTGCCAACCTGTCTGTGTAGGTGCACGCACCATAGCATAACGGAGAGAACAGATGGAAACCCTGGCAACCATTAGCCGCTGGCTGGCGAAACAACACGTTGTTGGCTGGTGCGTGGCGAGTGAAGGCGAGCTGTGGTGCGCCAACGCGTTCTACGTCTATGACCCGCAGCGCGTGGCGTTCTACCTGTTGAGCGAAGAGACCACGCGCCACGGGCAGATGACCGGCAAGCAGGCCCCGGTGGCGGGAACGGTAAACGGCCAGCCCAAAACGGTGGCGCTGATTCGCGGCGTGCAGTTCAAAGGCGAAATCCGTCTGTTGGAAGGTGAAGAGGCCGATGAAAAGCGCGCGCTGTATGTCCGCCGTTTCCCGGTAGCCCGCATGCTTCCCGCTCCGGTGTGGGAGATTCGTCTCGACGAGCTGAAGTTTACCGACAACACCCTGGGCTTCGGCAAGAAGCTGCACTGGCTCCGCGACTAAAGCCGCGGTAGCTCAATGATAAAGCGCGTGGCAACGGAGTCAGATGTCACGCTGATTTTCCCGCCATGCGCCCGCACGATCGACTTCACGATCGCCAGCCCGATCCCGCTGTTTTCACCTTTACGCTGCCGTGACGGATCGACCCGATAAAAACGATCGAACAAACGTGGCAGATGTTCCGCTGCGATCGGCGTACCGGGATTTTCAACGCGATACTCCACGCGTTCGTCAATCTCGCCAACCTGCACGGTGACCGACATCCCTCGCGGGGTATAGCGGATCGCGTTAGACAACAGGTTGTTGATCGCCCGACGAATCATCAGCGGATCGCCTGATATCAGCGACGACTGCCCGACGAAACAGAGCTTCACTTCGCGTTCTTCGGCCCATGCTTCAAAGAACTCAAACACTTTGAGCGTTTCGCTTTGCAGATCCAGCGGCACGCGCTCGGGGATCAGCAGGTTTTCATCCGCCTGCGCCAGAAACAGCATATCGCTGACCATTTTCGCCATCCGGTTGTACTCTTCCAGGCTGGAGTAGAGCACATCTTCCAGCTCCTTCACCGTACGCGGCTGGCTCAGCGCGATCTCGGTCTGGGTGACCAGGTTGGTGATCGGCGTGCGCATCTCATGGGCGATATCGGCGGAGAAATTGGCCTGGCGGCGGAACACGTCCTCGATCCGGCCGATCATCTGGTTAAACGAGATCACCAGCTGTTCCAGCTCGATCGGTACGCAGTTGGGATCCAACCGCACGTCGAGATTTTCCGAGGTGATGTTTTTGATCGCCATGCTGACGTCGCGCAGCGGCTGGTGGCCTTTACGCACGGCGATCAGCACGATCACAATAATCAGCAGGCTGATGACGGTCGCGATCATCATCAGATTGCGCTTGAGTTGATCGAGATAGTGAAGGTGAAAGTCGATCGACAGCGCGGTCAGCAGCGTGTAGGTCTGGTCGTGCGCGCGCACCGTGGACGCAATCACCCGATAAGTGGTGGCGTGGCTGGCGTCACCGCCGTGCTCTGCCATCTGACGCATACCGCTGCCGGTCCAGCGGAACATCTGTTCGCTCTTAAGCTCGTCGGCGAAATGCGCGCCGGAGAGGATCGGCGACAGATCCGGCCCTCCAGGGGAGCGGTAAAGCTGTGGGTTATCGCGCGTGCTCACCAGCACGGCGGTATTACGGTAGCCCGCCAGCACGCTGCCGATATTGGCCATTTTTTCCGCATCGGAGGTTTCCGGCGCGGTCAGCAGCGCGTTGAGCGTGGCGTTGACCTGCTTCAGGTCGCTGACGTCCTGCTCGGCGAAATGTTTTTCCACCGAGTGCAGCATAATGCCGGTAAAGGCGGCAAAAGCGACGATCGTCGCCAGGCTGATAAAAAAGGTCAGGCGGGTCGCCAGCGAGAACGGGCGGCGCAGGCTAGCCTTCATCGCGAACCTCAAGCACGTAGCCGACGCCGCGCACGGTATGAATCAGCTTAGGCGTAAAGTCGTTATCGATTCTGGCGCGCAGGCGTTTGACGGCGACGTCGATCACGTTGGTGTCGCTGTCGAAATTCATGTCCCACACCTGCGAAGCGATCAGCGAGCGCGGCAGCACTTCTCCCGGGTGGCGCAGGAAAAATTCCAGCAGGGTAAATTCCTTACTGGTCAAAGTGATGCGCGTATTGCCGCGGGTGACTTTACGCGAAACCAGATCGAGCGTGAGGTCGGCCATCTGAAACTGGCTCTCGACGATCGTTGCCGCGCCACGACGCAGCAGGGTACGCACACGCGCCAGCAGCTCGGCGAAAGCGAACGGTTTCACCAGATAATCGTCGGCGCCCAGCTCCAGCCCTTTCACCCGATGCTCAATGGTGCCCAGCGCGGTCAGCAACAGGATCGGCATACCTTTGCCAGCGGAGCGCAGCATGCGCACGATGTCCCAGCCGTTGACGTCCGGCAGCATGATATCCAGAACCAGCAGATCGTAATCGCCGGTCATCGCCAGGTGATAACCGTTGAGGCCGTTGTCGGCGCGATCCACCACAAAGCCCGCCTCCGTCAGCCCCTTACACAGGTACTCCCCGGTTTTGACCTCGTCTTCCACCACCAGAATTTTCACGCGCCCTCCGTCGCCGCTGTGTGATGGGGCCATTCTAATGAGGAGTGGGGGATGACGGAAGAACCACGAGCGAAATACGCCTTGTCGGGGTTACTCCGCCCACGCGTTTTGCCGCTTCAGCTCCGCGTTAACCTTGCCGTTGATCTCTTTGAGCATCGCTGGAATATCACCGTCGCAGCTGGCGTAAATTTTGTTAAAGCCATCGGCGGTAATTTGCCGTACCGGGATCCAGTTGGGGATCTGCGGCATGTAACGACCGTTCTTCGCGTAGGTGTCGGCGAACACTTCCCAACGTGGATCGTCATGATAATCTTTGATATTCAGCGTTTTGTTTACCGGCAAGCGGACGATCGGCATTGAGGTGCTGTCGGTTGCCATACCGATCTTCTGGCCTTCCGGCGAGATCAGAAACTCAAGGAATTTTTTCGCCGCCGCTTTGCGCTGGCTGGTTTTCATCAGGAACGCGGTGGTCCCTTCCGCCATGGAGATCGCGCCGCCAGGGCCTGCCGGTGGCGGCACCACGGTGTAGGTCTCTTTACCCGGATCTTTATCAAACAGCGCAATATGGTACGGGCCGGAGGAGTACATACCGGTTTGCCCGGAACGGAAGGCGGTGTTGGCATCGGCGGTGGTGTGGTTGATCGCGCCCGGCTGCGCCAGCCCCTCGCACACCATGCCGCGCATAAATTCCATGGCGGTGACCATCTCTTTGCTATCGAGCGCGGCTTTAAATTTCCCCGGTTGAGTGGCGACTAAGTAGTTCGCGCCCGCCTGCCAGAGATATGAGGAGGAAAACGAGCTGGCATAGCCACGGGTGGTGGCCAGCGGCATGGTGAAACCGTAGGTATCGTTTTTACCGTTGCCGTCCGGGTCGTCATGAGTAAAGGCCTGGGCCACTTTTTTCAGTTCATCCCAGTTGCCGGGCGCTTTCAGGTTAAGCTTGTTGAGCCAGTCCTGGCGAATAAACAGCGCGTAAGTGTGTGCTGAGGTGGGGACGCCGTAGTATTTACCGTCCGGTTGCTGAGCCGATTTCCAGGCCGCGTCGTAAATATCGCCACCGCCTTTCAACTCGCTCGGTTTAATTTCATCGACAATCCCCAGTTGCACCATCTGACCCACGATAATCGCGTCGTTGAAGACTACGTCCGGCAGCGCGTTGCCGGTTGCCGCGCGCGCCAGACGCTGGTCAAAGTCGGTCACGGCGTTGAAGTACTTGATGGAAATCCCGGTCTCTTTCTGGAACTGGTCGGCGAGCTTTTGATAAATCACTTTTGAATCATTGCTGGCACGTATCCAGACGTCGAGCTGTTCGCTGAAGGCATTTTGTGAAAGGGCACATAACAAGGCTAAACCAAGCGCTTTTGTTCTGAATTTCATAGAGAGACTCCGGTTTTGCGATAGGTATTATTTTCATCCCTGAACAGAGGTAAGGATTGGTGAAAAGGAAAACGAAACGATGATAGGAGTGCTATTTGTATGAAACAACGTTCTATTATGGCTAACCGGTCAATATCGCGTGGTTATGCGGGGCATCTCACAGGGAAAATAAACGAAAATATTCGCGGGAAAATATAACCCAGTGAAAATGTTGATATTGCTGTTTTTCGGAAAATAGCGCTTAGCCTTAACCCGGCCATTAATTTGTGAGCGTTCTGGCATATTATGGATTAAATGTGATCACGGTTAATTTCTCCCCGCCGATATTTGCTTTTTTAACGTTCGTAAAAACCGATGCAGCTTTTCCGCGCGGATTTTCGCCGGGCGGATCACGTTATTCCCTGCCTTAAATGACAACTTTGTCATTATCCTGTCAGGTTACCAACAGAGTCACTCCCGTAAGGTAGTCACCAGGCCAGCCCTTCTGATTCGGCCAAACAGGACGTGACATGTTGAAAGTAAAACCTTTGACGCTGCTGATGGCGTTTATGCTGGCCGGATGTACCTCGCTGGCGCCGGATTACCAGCAGCCTGAAAATATCGTTCCCCAACAATTTTCGCTGTCTGCGGGCACGCTGGTGGCGACCGGCGGCAGCTGGCAGGAGACCGGCTGGCAAACCTTTTTTGTCGACCCGCAGGCAAAGCGGTTAATCGACGTAGCGCTCCGTAACAACCGCGATCTGCGTATGGCGATGCTCAACGTTGAAGCCGCGCGCGCGCAGTACAACGTGACCGATGCCGGGCGCTATCCTCAGTTGGATAGCGCCTCCAGCGCGAGCTATAAAGGCGACCTGCAGGGCCGCGACGCCACGGATAAAAGCTATGACGTAGGGCTGAACCTGAGCTACGAGCTGGACTTTTTCGGCAAGCTGAAAAACATGAGCGAAGCCGACAGGCAGAACGTATTCGCCAGCCAGGCGGCCCAGCGCGCCGCGCAGATTGTGGTGGTGACCAACGTTTCGCAGGCCTATTTTAATCAGCGCCGCCTGGCCGAGCAGTTGGCCATTGCCAAAGAGACGCTGCGAAATTATCAGCAGTCCTACGGCTTCGTCGAGCAACAGCTGGTGACCGGCAGTACCAACGTGCTGGCTCTTGAACAGGCGCGCGGCGTGATTGAAAGCACCCGCGCCGATATCGCTAAACGGGAAGGCGAACTGGCGCAGGCTAACCATTTATTGCAGCAACTGCTGGGTACCTACAGCACGCCGCTGAGCGACAGCGTGCAGAGTGACGCGCTGAACCCGCTACCGCTGCCGGCCAATCTACCGTCGACCATTCTGCTACAGCGCCCGGATATTATGGAGGCCGAGCACCAACTGCGCGCCGCCGACGCCAATATCGGCGTCGCCCGCGCGGCGTTCTTCCCCTCCATCACTCTGACCAGCGGCGTCTCGACCAGCAGCTCGGCGCTTTCCAGCCTGTTTAACGCGGCGAGCGGCATGTGGAGCTTTGTGCCAAAGGTCGACCTGCCGATTTTCAACGCCGGGCGTAATGAAGCCAATCTGGCGCTGGCAAACGTGAAGCAGCGCCAGGCGGTGGTGACCTACGAGCAGAAAATTCAGGCGGCCTTTAAAGAGGTGGCGGATGCGCTCTCGCTGCGCGACAGCCTTCAGGGGCAATTCGTGGCCCAGCAGCGTTATTTAGCTTCGCTGCAAATTACCTTACAACGCGCGCGCGCGTTATATGCCAGCGGTGCGGTGAGCTATATCGAAGTGCTCGATGCCGAGCGTTCAATATTCGCCACGCAGCAGGCCATTCTCGATTTGATTTATTCCCAACAGGTCAACGAAATAAATTTATTCACCGCCCTTGGTGGCGGCTGGAAAGCTTAACCCTTATTCAGGAGTCTTCAATTATGCGTCAATTCACTACTCTGCTCGGCGGTATTTTTATGGTCATGGCGATGAACGTTCAGGCGGCGGAAATGCAGCATGACGGGCATGGACAAATGATGGACATGAGCGCGAAACCGGCGGTGATTAAAGGCACCGGCATCGTGAAGTTGATTGATACCCAGGCGAAGAAAATCACCATTGAACATGAGGCGATCGCGGAAGTTAACTGGCCTGCGATGACCATGCGTTTTACCTACAGCGAACCGACGCCAGCGATTGAGCAGCTCAAAGAGGGCAGCCGCGTGGATTTCAGCTTCATCCAGCAGGGGAATATCTCCCTTCTTCAGGACATTAAAACGCGCTGATGGCCATGACAAAAGCTCAATTAAAATATACCGCGGCGATCGTCTGTAGCCTGGTGATTGGTGGGCTGGCAACGGCGGCGATAAGCCGCCTGACGGCCCCTGACGCACAGGTTAAAGCCGAGCCAGCCGAGCGTAAAGTGCTCTACTGGTACGATCCGATGAAGCCAGATGTGCGTTTCGATAAACCGGGAAAATCGCCGTTTATGGATATGGATCTGGTGGCCAAGTACGCCGATGAAGGAGGCGAGACCTCCACGAGTGGCGTACGTATCGATCCCACTCAGGTGCACAATCTGGGCATGCGTACCGCGACGGTGACGAAAGGGCGGCTGACCTACAGCCAGACGCTGCCGGCGAACGTCAGCTATAACGAATACCAGTTCGTGATTGTACAAGCGCGCGCCGAAGGCTTTATCGAGAAGGTGTATCCGCTTACGGTCGGTGACAAGGTACGCAAAGGCGCACCGCTGGTGGAAGTGACGATTCCGTCGTGGGTAGAGGCGCAGAGTGAGTATCTGCTGCTGGCCAGCTCCGGCGGCACGGCAACGCAGCTGGAGGGCGTGCTGGAACGGCTGCGTCTGGCGGGGATGCCGGAGACGGACATCCAGCGGATGCGCACGACCCGTCGGGTACAGACGCGCTTTACTCTCAACGCGCCGATTGACGGTGTGCTCACCGCCTTTAGTCTGAAAAGCGGAATGAACATCGCCAAAGATAACGTCGTGGCGCAGATACAGGGTATGGATCCGGTGTGGATCAGCGCCGCAGTACCGGAATCCACGGCCTGGCTGCTGAAGGATTCGACGCAGTTCAGGGTGGCGATCCCGGCCTATCCCGATAAAACCTTCCCGATCCAGAAATGGTCCATTTTGCCCAGCGTCGATCCAACCACCCGTACCGTGCAGGTGCGTTTGCAGGTTAACAACCGGGACGAACTGCTGAAGCCTGGGATGAACGCTTACCTGAAGCTGAACACGCAAAGTGACGAAATGCTGTTGATTCCATCGCAGGCGGTAATTGATACCGGCGATGAACAGCGGGTGATTACCGTGGCCAGCAACGGTGAATTTGTACCGAAGAAAATTCAGGTGCTGCATGCGTCACAGCAGCAGACGGGCGTGGCCAGCGGCCTGGCGGAAGGAGAGTCGGTGGTGCTGAACGGCCTGTTCCTGATTGACTCCGAAGCCAATATCAGCGGCGCGTTGGATCGTATGCGCCATACCGCTGACCCTCATGCCGGGCATTAAGGAGACGGTGATGATTGAATGGATTATCCGGCGTTCGGTCGCCAACCGTTTTCTGGTGATGATGGGGGTACTGTTTCTCAGCGCCTGGGGCGGCTGGACGATCGTCAATACGCCGGTGGATGCGCTGCCGGATCTCTCTGACGTGCAGGTGATTGTCAAAACCAGCTATCCGGGGCAGGCGCCGCAGATTGTGGAAAATCAGGTCACTTACCCGCTTACTACCACCATGCTGTCCGTGCCGGGGGCGAAGACCGTGCGCGGCTTCTCGCAGTTCGGCGACTCCTACGTGTACGTCATTTTTGAAGACGGCACCGATCTGTACTGGGCGCGCTCGCGCGTGCTGGAGTACCTCAATCAGGTGCAGGGCAAACTGCCGCAGGGCGTCAGTTCGGAGATTGGCCCGGATGCCACCGGCGTCGGCTGGATCTTTGAGTACGCGCTGGTGGACAAAAGCGGCAAGCACGATCTCGCCGAGCTGCGTTCGTTGCAGGACTGGTTCCTGAAATACGAGCTGAAAACCATTCCTAACGTTGCCGAAGTGGCGTCGGTGGGCGGCGTGGTGAAGCAGTATCAGGTGCAGGTCGACCCGATGAAGCTCGCCCAATACGGCATCAGTCTTGGAGAGGTTAAGCAGGCGCTCAGCACCTCGAATCAGGAAGCGGGCGGTTCATCGGTTGAAATCGCCGAAGCGGAATATATGGTGCGCGCCACCGGCTATCTCAAAAGCCTGGATGACTTTAATCATATCGTCCTGAAAGCGGGGGAGAATGGCGTACCGGTCTACCTGAAGGACGTGGCGCGGGTGCAGATTGGCCCGGAAATGCGCCGTGGCATCGCCGAACTGAACGGCGAGGGGGAAGTGGCGGGCGGCGTGGTACTGCTGCGTTCTGGTAAGAATGCCCGTGAAGTGATTACGGCGGTGAAAGAGAAGCTCGCCACGCTGCAAAAAAGCCTGCCGGAAGGCGTTGAGGTCGTCACGACTTACGACCGTAGCCAGTTGATTGACCGTGCGATCGATAACCTGCGTTCAAAGCTGATTGAAGAATTTATCGTGGTGGCGGTGGTTTGCGCGCTGTTTCTCTGGCACGTGCGCTCGGCGCTGGTGGCGATTGTCTCGCTGCCGCTGGGGCTGTGCATTGCCTTTATCGTCATGCACTTCCAGGGGCTGAACGCCAACATTATGTCGCTTGGCGGCATCGCCATCGCAGTCGGGGCGATGGTGGACGCGGCGATCGTCATGATTGAAAACGCCCACAAGCGGCTGGAACACTGGCAGGAAGCGCATCCCGATGAACAAATGGACAACGCCACGCGCTGGAAAGAGATTACCGATGCGGCCGTGGAGGTGGGGCCAGCGCTGTTTATCAGCCTGCTGATTATCACCCTGTCGTTTATTCCCATCTTTACGCTGGAAGGCCAGGAAGGGCGACTGTTTGGCCCGCTGGCGTTTACCAAAACCTACGCCATGGCCGGGGCGGCGGCGCTGGCGATTGTGGTGATTCCAATCCTGATGGGGTTCTGGATTAAGGGGAAAATTCCGGCAGAATCGCGCAACCCGTTAAACCGTTTTCTGATTGCCCTTTATCACCCGCTGCTGCTGAAGGTGCTGAAGTGGCCGAAGCTGACGCTGCTGGTCGCCGTGCTGTCGATGTTTACCGTTATCTGGCCGCTGAGCAAGGTGGGCGGCGAGTTTCTGCCGAAGATCAACGAAGGCGATCTGCTGTATATGCCCTCGACGCTGCCGGGTATCTCGCCGGGGCAGGCGGCGGTGTTGCTACAGCAAACCGACAAGTTGATTAAAACGGTGCCGGAGGTGGCGTCGGTGTTTGGCAAAGCCGGGAAAGCGGAAACCGCGACCGACTCCGCGCCGCTGGAGATGATTGAAACCACCATCCAGCTCAAGCCGCAGGACCAGTGGCGGCCAGGGATGACGCTCGACAAAATCATCGATGAGCTGGATGCCACCGTGCGTCTGCCGGGGCTGGCGAACCTGTGGGTGCCGCCGATTCGTAACCGCATTGATATGCTCTCGACCGGTATTAAAAGCCCGATTGGCATTAAAGTTTCGGGCACTTCGCTGGCGGATATCGACGACGCGGCGCAGCGCATTGAAACTGTGGCGAAAACGGTGCCTGGCGTCGTTTCCGCGCTGGCGGAGCGGCTGGAAGGTGGACGCTATATCGATGTCGATATTGACCGGCAGAAAGCCGCACGTTACGGCATGACCGTGGGCGATGTGCAGCTTTTCGTTTCGTCGGCGATCGGCGGAGCGATGGTGGGGGAAACCGTTGAGGGAGTCGCGCGTTACCCGATCAACATTCGCTATCCGCAAGGTTTCCGCGACAGCCCGACGGCCCTACGCCAGTTGCCGATTCTGACGCCCACAAAGCAACAGATTACGCTGGGCGACGTGGCGAAAGTGCAGGTGGTATCCGGGCCGACGATGCTGAAAACGGAAAACGCCCGCCCGGCGAGCTGGATTTACATCGACGCGCGCGACCGCGATATGGTTTCGGTGGTGCATGATCTGCAAACGGCCATTAGCCAGAATGTGACCCTGAAGCCGGGCACCAGCGTGGCGTTCTCCGGGCAGTTTGAACTGCTGGAGCACGCCAATAAGAAGCTCAAGTTGATGGTGCCAATGACGGTCATGATTATCTTCATTCTGCTCTATCTGGCTTTCCGTCGGGTGGAAGAAGCGGTGTTGATTCTGATGAGTCTGCCGTTTGCGCTGGTGGGCGGGATCTGGTTCCTCTACTGGCAGGCGTTCCATATGTCGGTGGCGACCGGCACCGGGTTTATCGCTCTGGCCGGGGTCGCAGCGGAGTTTGGCGTGGTAATGCTGATGTATTTGCGCCACGCAGTGGAAGCCGATCCTAAGCTCCAGCGCGCGGAAACCTTCACCGAGCAAGGCCTGGACGACGCGCTTTACCACGGCGCGGTGCTGCGCGTACGGCCAAAAGCAATGACCGTCGCCGTGATTATTGCCGGGTTATTGCCCATACTGTGGGGGACGGGCGCAGGTTCAGAAGTGATGAGCCGTATTGCCGCGCCGATGATTGGCGGGATGATTACCGCGCCGCTGCTGTCGTTGTTTATCATTCCGGCTGCCTATAAATTGATATGGTTATATCGCCACAAACGTAGCCAATAAAGTGTGCGATTGACGCGCGTAGGCCCGATAAGCGCAGCGCTATCCGGCAGTCACGGAGTACATTGCCGGATGGCGGCGTAAACGCCTTATCCGGCCTACGAGCGGTGAACCATTCGATACCAGGGAATAGGGAGACCCTTATGCATCACGTCCTCATTACCGGTGCCACTGGCCTTGTTGGTGGGCACTTACTTAACCTGCTGCGCCGCGAGGCGCAGGTGGAATCGATTATTGCACCTACGCGCCATCCGCTGGAGCACGCCTTCGGCATAGAGAACCCGCATGACCCGGATCTCAGCGCCGCGCTCGCGCAGGTCACCTCACCCATCGATACCGTATTTTGCTGCCTTGGCACCACGATACGCGATGCGGGCTCAAAGGCCGCGTTCACCCATGTTGACTACGACCTGGTGCTGGAAACGGCACAGACTGGTTTACGCCTTGGCGCGCAGCAGCTGCTGGTGGTGAGCGCGATGGGGGCAAACGCGAATTCGCCGTTTTTCTACAACCGCGTGAAAGGTCAGATGGAATCGGCGCTGATTGAACAAGATTGGCCGCGGCTCACTCTGGCTCGCCCCTCGATGCTGCTGGGTGAACGCAGCACGCCGCGCTTAAACGAGCGTCTGCTGGCGCCGCTGTTTAGTTTGCTGCCGGGAAACTGGAAGTCGATTGCTGCGCAGGATGTGGCGAAAGCCATGCTGAGAATGGCGAAGAATCCGGGGGCGTCCCCGGTGACGATTTTGTCGTCGCGTCAGCTAAGAGAAATGGCCCGGCAGTGAATTAGCCGGGCCATCGTGCGGGTTACTGAATGTAGGTAAACGCGGTGGTGACGCGCTTCACGCCGCTCACGCGGCTGGCGATATCGGCCGCGGCTTTGCCTTCACGGTCGGTCACCAGGCCCATCAGGAACACTTCACCGTTCTCGGTAGTGGCCTTCACGTTCGAGGATTTCACCTGATCGCTGGTTAACAGCTGCGAGCGTACTTTGGTGGTTATCCAGGTGTCTGACGAAGAGGTGCCCAGGCTAATCGGCTGGCCCTGACGCACTTCATTAAACACTTCGGTAGCCCCATCAACGCCAACGGCAATCTGCTTCGCGCGGGTGGCGAGGCTGAGGTCCGGCGCCTGACCGGTCAGCAGCACTTTGCCCTGATATGCGGTCACGTTGATACGCGCTTCTTTCTTAATTTGTGCATCTTTTGACAGTGCGCTGTTCACGCGAACTTCCAGCGTGCTGTCGTCCACCTGAGTTCCCACCGTGCGCGGGTCAGTTGCGGCTTTGGTCCCCACTGCCGCGGTGCCAACAACGGCGGCGGCAATGCATCCCTGGAGCAGCAGTGCGGAAATAAGGACCGCGAGGGTCGAAATTACCTTCATGTGTTCTCCTTAGTCGTCCTGGTGTGGGAAAAGGGTGTTATCAATTAAATCGCACAGACAGTTCACCGTGAGCATGTGCATTTCCTGAATGCGCGCGCTGCGGTGCGACGGGATGCGAATTTCCACATCCTGCTGGCCCAGTAAACCGGCCAGCTCGCCGCCGTCATAGCCCGTCAGGGCCACGATGGTCATGTCGCGGGTCACGGCGGCTTCAACCGCTTTCACGATATCGCGGCTGTTGCCGCGCGTGGAGATGGCCAGCAGCACATCGCCAGCATGACCCAACGCGCGCACCTGCTTGGCATAGATTTCATCATGCAGGCGATCGTTGGCGATTGCCGTTAAGACCACGTTATCAGTATTAAGTGCAATCGCAGGTAAACCGGGACGCTCAGTTTCATAACGGTTAATCATGCAGGCCGCAAAATGCTGTGCGTTGGCCGCGGATGAACCGTTACCACAACAGAGAATTTTGTTGCCGTTCAGCAGCGACTGTACCAGGGTCATCGCGGCTCGGGAGATAGCGTCCGGGAGCGCTTCCGCCGCGGCAATTTGGGTCTGGATGCTTTCGGTGAAGCACACTTTGATTCTTTCGAGCACGATATCCCTTTACATTCTATAAGCTAAAAGCGTTTTGAAGCCATTCGATCTCATTGCCCGTGAAGGCTATCACATCGAAACGGCAATCCACAGTGTCAAAACTCCCATTGTGGCGGGCGAGCCACAAACGGGCAGTTTGTAACAGTTTGTTCTGTTTGCTTCGGGTCACGCTGGCGGCCGCGCCGCCAAACGCGTTGGATGCGCGGTAACGCACTTCAACAAATACCGTTACCGCGCCATCATGCATAATCAGATCGATCTCGCCGCCGCGCTCATGCACGTTGGCGGCGATAAAGCTTAGTCCCTGACGCTCCAGCCAGCGACGGGCGCGCAGTTCCGCGGCGTCACCGGTCTGTTTCGTGGTTAGCTTGCCGGGACGATTTGCCCCTGCTGGTATTTGAGCCATGATAACTTCCTGTTAATCACGCAGTCCTGGTTGGCGCTCAGATCGCCGGTGTTGCCGTTCAGCTCAAAGCCGGGCACGCCGCGCATCTGAGAGAAATGATTGGCCAGCGCCCAGGCATCAACGCCCATCGCGTACAGGCGAGCCAGCGAGTAGTCGTTGTTGACCGCACGCAGCGCCTGCTGCATCAGCGCCGGGTTGCTGCCAGCCAGCATTGGGATCTCGCTGTACTGTAAACCTTCCATCTCCAGACGGAAATCCGGGCCAGCGGTGCCCTGCGCGCTGCGCGAGCTGGCGTACAGCATCGCACCGCTCTGGCTACCGTTACGCATTGCGATCATCGGCTTGATAAACGCAATCTCTTCCGGTGTCGCCAGGATATAGGCGGCATCGACTTTGCTGCTGCCGGTGATTTGCGCATCGGTTGGCGCGGCTGGAATAGTCAGCCCGCCGATGGTGACGCTCTGCGGCTGCGGCTGGGTTGAGGCCACCGGCGTACCCGACAGCGAGATGCCGGAGCCGCCGTTGACGCCGCCGCGCAGTTCAGAGAGCGAACCAAATTTCTGTTGCAGTACGGTACCGCCGCCCAGTTTACGCCATTCATCGGCAAAGGCCTGAGTGACGCGTTCACCGAGCGCGTTACGTGGCATCAGCAGCAGCGGCGACTGTTTTCCCTGGTCGTGAATGTGGCGCGCGGCGTCGCGGGCTTCATCTTCCGGCGACAGGGCGAAGTAGCAGATGTTGGCGCGGCTCGTCACCGACTCGGGCTGATTCAGCGCCAGCACGTTGAGTGTCGTGTTGCTTTTCAGCATCTCGTCGACGTTATTTTTCAGCAGCGGGCCGACCACCAGGCTGACGCCATCCTGCTGCGCCTGCGCCAGAATCTGGTTTAACGGCTGAGAAGAGGTATCGTAGATTTTCAGCTCTGCTGAGGGATTCGCGGCCACGCTGGCAACGGCCTGCGGCTGTGCAGCAGGCGCTGGCGCTGCCGTTGGTGCAGCAGTGGCCGGTACAGCGGTCGTTTCCGGCTGTGCTGCGGCCTGCACCGGCGCAGCGGTGGCCGGAGCCTGTACCGGCGCCTGAGTTTGCGGGCTGGTCAGATCGCTGATTTCAGCCTGTGACGGGCTAACGACGGGCGTGGAGGCCGCCTGGGCTACCTGCTCGGGAACGGCGCTGCCGTTAACCGGCGTGGCACCGTTTTTCGCGGCTTCAAACCCTTGCTGAATGGTGCGGCCAAAGACCGATGCCTGGCCGCTTAACGGCAGCAGCAGGGCGATTTTATTGACCGACGCGGGTTTAAAGTTCTGCACGTTGGCCAGTTGCGACGGCAGGACCTTCGCCCCCGGGTTCTGCGGATAGCGTGTCTGCCAGTCTTTGATGCCTGCCTTCAGCATGTCCGGATCGTTGCGGTTATCAAACCACATGCGTTGCAGATCCAGCCAGCCTTGCAGATCGTTTTCATCGGCGTTGATCACCAGCGCGTTGGCTTGTTGCTGGGTCATGGCGGAGAGCGCTTGCCAGGTGGCGTCGCTGTTCTGTTGCTTTTCCTGCTGGGTAGTTAACAGCGGCGCCTGGGCAATCAGGGCGCGCAGCAGCGTCAGAGAGGGCTTACCCTGCTCGGCGGTGATGGTATCCTGCCAGAAGCGGGCCTGGCGAACGCTGTCGAAATCATCGGCCTTCAGCGGCTGCAGCAGCGCCTGAGCGCCGGCGTAATCTTTCTGCGCAAGCTTGATTTCAACGGCCAGCAGAGACTGTTCCTGGCGCTGAACGGCATTCAGTTCTTTCGGCAGCTGGTTATACAGTTCCAGCGCCTGCTGGCTTTTACCTTCTTTCAGCAGTGCACGAATGGCGAGTAATTGCCAGTTGGTCTTGCTATCATTCGAGCTTTGCTGCATCTGCTGCAGGTAAAAGCCGGAATCAGCCTGCGTCGCGCCCTGAAGCTGGGCGGCACTCTGATCGGCAGGTTGCTGGATTCCGCAGCCTGCGAAAATCAGCGCGGCCAGGATAACCGGCAGACAACGCGCGGCTTTCATACGAGAAAATGTTGAGGGTACCATTCTGTATCCAGTGATATTTTTTACGCAATGCTCAATATTAAATCGGCAATACGGACGAAACAATGAAACAACACGAATCGGCGGATAATTCTCAAGGCCAACTCTTTATTGTACCTACTCCTATCGGAAATTTGGCTGATATTACCCAACGAGCGCTCGAAGTATTGCAAGCTGTTGATTTAATTGCGGCTGAAGACACGCGGCACACCGGTTTATTGCTGCAACACTTCGCGATTAACGCCCGTTTGTTTGCTTTACACGATCACAATGAGCAACAAAAAGCTGAGACGCTGGTGGCGAAGCTGAAAGAGGGCCAGAACATCGCGCTGGTTTCTGACGCGGGCACGCCGCTGATCAACGATCCTGGCTATCACCTGGTGCGTACCTGCCGTGAAGCGGGGATTCGCGTCGTGCCGCTTCCTGGCCCGTGCGCCGCGATTGCCGCGCTTAGCGCCGCCGGTCTGCCGTCCGATCGTTTTTGCTATGAAGGTTTCTTACCGGCGAAATCCAAAGGCCGTCGTGACGCGCTGAAGGCGATTGAAGCCGAGCCGCGCACGCTAATTTTCTACGAATCCACCCACCGTCTGCTCGACAGCCTTGAAGATATGGTGGCCGTATGGGGGGAAGCCCGCTACGTGGTGCTGGCGCGCGAGCTGACCAAAACCTGGGAAACCATCCACGGCGCGCCGGTCGGCGAACTGCTGGCGTGGGTCAAAGAAGATGAAAACCGTCGCAAAGGCGAGATGGTGCTGATTGTTGAAGGCCATAAAGCTCAGGACGACGAACTGCCCGCCGATGCGCTGCGTACGCTGGCGCTGTTGCAGGCGGAGCTGCCGTTGAAGAAAGCGGCGGCGCTGGCGGCGGAGATCCACGGCGTGAAGAAGAATGCGCTGTATAAGTATGCGCTGGAGCAGCAGGGGGAGTAAGCCCCTGCTGCCGGTTTTGCCGGGTGGAGCTTGCGCTTTACCCGGCGACTCATTGGTACAGGCCTTTAGTTAACGGGCAGTGCCTCAAACACCAGCGTTTCCAGCGGTTGCAAGGTAATCACCGTCGCGTTTTTATACTCAACGGGCACGGTTTTGTTACTGCCGTATACCGCTTTCAGACTAAACTGCGCCGCGTCTCCTGCCGGTATTTCGAAATCTTTCGCTAAATCCAGATAGTAGGTTTGTGGCTTATCCGACGGGTTGCGCAAACCGAGAATGGCTTTGTCTTTGCTCCAGGAGGCCCAGCCGTACACCGCAAGCGCCGTCGGGTCGCCGCCAATCCAGTGGGTATCAACCAGCACGCTGGCGTTTTCCTTCGACCATTTTGCTGCCTTCGCCAGCGTGTCCCACTTCACCTTGTTCAGCATCGACGGGGTAATATACAGCTCCTGCAGCTGGGTGCCGGTCGCGAAGTAGCTCCAGACCTGATCGGCAAAATCGCTGTCCGTTTGCACCTTCTCTAGCCCGTAATAGGCATTCGCGGCGCTGACTATCCCGTGGTACATCAGCGAGTTCAGCGGGAACAGCGGGCCTTTACGGACAATGGAACGGTACGTCTCGGCATCGCGGTAGGTCATCCACTGCTGTACCGGCGTGCCAGGACCATACAGGTTGATGTCATCTCCCTGACGCCAGATTGAATCGGCGTAGAACAGCCAGGACGGGCTGGCGTCGGTGCCGGTGGTCAGGTTGATAAACAGATTCGGGTTTGCGCTACGCATATTGTGCAGCAGGGCGATTGACGCATCGAAATCTGAGGCGAACGAGCTGCCTTTGATATGTGAACTGGCGTTACCCATCCCGTCGAGCTTAAACGAGGTGATGTGCTCGTTTTTGATAAGCTTGATGATCTGCTCATTGAAGTTTTTAAAGTAGTTCGCTCCCGACAGCGCCAGCTTGCCGTCCACGGTTTCGAACCCATACTCTTTTGCATGCGAAACGCGAACGTCGCGCGGTTTGTTGTAGCCGCCCCACGGAGAAAGCCATAGCCCAACGGAGCTGTGCAGGCTGTCGGCTTTCTCTCGGACTTTGCTAAAACCGTTGCTGAATGCCGGGCCAAATAGCCAACGTCCGGTCAGATCGTCCCAGCCATCGTCCAGCAGGAAAGCGTCTAAGGTCACACCGCGGCCCGTAATGAGCTCCTTGTTCCATTCGTCCATACGCCCCAGCACATCCTGTTCGGTGTAGGGAGTGAAAAAGCCGATATCCATCCAGCTGTTGTAGTGCAGATAAGGCTTGTAGGGCCGTGGACGTACGTCATTAATAAACTGGTTCACGCTGCGGCGCAGCTGGCTGGTCTCCGGGAACGTGCCGAACCAGGTGGTAAAACTGACCGGGGCCTCTGGTTGAATCGGTGTTTTCAGTTCTACGTTGAGATTGGTTGTAGCTTCATAGGCGTAGGTATTGACGATCGGTTTATCCGGCAGGATAAAGAACGAGTCGGCAACGATCGGTGAGCTATTGATTGCGCCATCTACGTAAGGAGCCTGGGACTGCTTTTTGGTTGGGAAGAAGGTGATTTTAGCCACGTCGCGCGGCTGCCCAACGGCGGCAATGGTGTAGCCGATGTTGGCGTATTTTCCCTTCACCAGGTTCAGCTTCACCGTGACGTTAAAATCCGGGTGCGTAAAGTCGATGACAATCGCGTTGTCCTGCTTTTCAACGTGCTTGATTTTGAAATCGGCGGTGTGGATTTTGCTCTCATCCGGTAGCGTCAGAAAGAACAACTCCTGCGGCGTGAGCGGATGGTTAGCCCTGTTGTCCTTCACCACGACCGTTGAGTTGGTATCATCGAATGAGAGAGCAATATTGTCGTTATTGAGGGCGTAGTTTGCTGCCACTGCGCCATGAGAAACACAAAGAGCCAGCAGTGAGAGAGTGAGCGCTTTCTTCATTGGGGTAAGGTCCTTATTTGTTATTTTTCAGCATTCGGTTAATGGACTGCTCCAGCCAGTAGCGCTGGGTGCCAAAATTAATCCGCAGGTAGTTTTCGCCGTTTTGTACATAGTGGCTGCCGTCTTCTATGACCACGCCCGCCTGTTGTGCGAAATGTTGGGTTAGCTGCGTTGCGCTACGGTCATCCGCGCTCACGTCTATCCACGCCAGATACGACGATTCCGGATTCATCATCTTCCACGCCGGGAAGTGGGTCTGGATGGCATCCGCCAGATAGCGGGCGTTGCCTTGCAGATAACCGTTCAGCGCGTCGAGCCATGGCAGACCGTGTTGATAGGCCAGAATAATTCCCCATACCCCGAACATATTGGGCGAGGTAATCGAGTTCTTCTCAAGCTGCTGGCGGAAGCGCTGGCGCAACAAGTCGTTGGGAATCATGGAGTAGGAGGTTTTCAGGCCACCCAGATTGAACGCCTTGTTGGGTGACGTGAGCACGATCAGGTTGTCCTGTGCGGCACAGCCAGAAGTGAGGCAACTGACGAATTTGCCATCCAGAATGTGCTCGGCGTGAACCTCATCGACCACCAGAATTGTGCCGTAGCGTTGACAGAGATCGGACACCTGACGTATCTCTTCCGCGCGCCAGATCCTGCCGGACGGGTTATGCGGCGAGCAGAAGAACCACAGCGTTGGACGGTGGGTTTTGAGCTGTTCTTCTATCAGATTAAAATCAAGCTGATAGCGGTTGTCCTCCACGCGTAGCGGGTTAGCAAGTACTTGCACGCCTTGGCGCTGTGCCGCCATCGCAAAAGGATCGTAGACCGGCGTGTTCATCATCACGCTGTCACCCGGTTTGCAGAACGCCTGAACCGTGTAGTGCAGCGTGGAGACGGTGCCGTAGGTTAGCGTGATCCACGACTTTTCTACCTCAACCTGATGACGTTTGCGCTGGAAGCCGATAACCGCGTCGTAGAATTCGTCAAAGCACCAGGTATAGCCAAAGGTGCCGTGCTCCACGATGCGCCGGAAGCCGTCAATCACCGCAGGCGGCGAGGTGAAATCCATATCGGCTATCCACAGGGGGATAAAGGACTGCGGGACGTCACCGAAACGCGAGCACACAAAGGCATGGTCCCATTTACGGCACTTATCACTTTGGCGCTCGATGATTTTGTCGAAATCAAACATCACTCCCCCTGTTAAATTAAGGCTTCAATGCCGGTTTTGACGCTCTGTACCTGCGGGCCGATGATCACCTGTACGCTGTGAGCATCAAGCACCACCACCGACAACGCGCCGGCCGCTTTCAGCGCCTGCTGATCGATGAGGCCCATATCTTTCACCACCAGACGCAAGCGGGTAATACAGTTATCAAGCGACTCAATGTTCTCTTTACCGCCGAGTGCACGCAGGATAAGCCCATGATCGTATTTTGATTTTCCACGCGCGCGGGTGTTAGCCTCGACGGCTTGCTGCGCCCCCTGAGCATCCACCTCGCGGCCCGGCGTTTTGATGTCGTGTTTGAGGATGTACCAGCGGAAGACAAAGAAGTAGATGGCAAACCAGGCAATACCGACCGGGAACAGCAGATACCATTTGGTCGACATTCCCTGCATCACGCCGAAGATCAGCAGATCCAGAATGCCGCCATCGGTATTGCCAATGGTCACCCCCAACAGGGCCATCACCATCAGCGCCAGGCCAGACATGACGATATGGAAGGCGTAAAGCGCGGGGGCGATAAACAGGAACAGGAACTCAATCGGCTCTGAAATACCGGTGACGACGGAAACCAGCACGCCGGAAAGCAGCAACCCCTTAATGACCGGCCGATTTTCCGGACGCGCGGTGCGGTAGATGGCGTAAGCCACGGCGGGTAAACCGAAGATAAAGGTCGGCATAAACCCTTGTGACAGAAACGCGGTGACGTGCGGGCTAAACGGCAGGCCGGCTTTAAGCTCTGCGTAGAAGATATTCAGCGCCCCGGCGACCTCATGGCCATTCACCATTTCAATGCCGCCTGCGGGGGTAAAACGCACCATCGCCAGCAAGATGTGGTGCAGACCAAAAGGTTTCAGCAGCAGCACACCCACGCCGTAGAGGAAGGGGCCGAAAACGCTGGTGCTCTGGATGATATGACCAATACCCGCGATACCCAGCGCGACGTATTCCCACAGAAGAGGAATGAACAGACCCACCAGCGACAGGGTAAGAGCGGTCATAATCGGCACAAAACGAATGCCGCTAAAGAACGCGAAGGCGTCGTGCAGAACCGTGTCCTGAAAACGCTCGTGCAGAAAATAGGTGATAACCCCAACCACAATGCCGCCCAGTACACCCATCTCCAGGGTTTGAATGCCCAGCACGATCGATTGTCCCACCTGTTTCATGGTGGCGGGGTCGGCAAGCTGGTGGGTGGCCGTCAGGTAATAGTTAATGCTCATATTCATCAGCATGTAGCCAACGAACCCGGCAAAGGCGGCGACCGCCTTGTTGCGCTTGGCAAGCCCCATGGGGATCGCCATGGCAAACATCAGCGGCAGATAGGTAAATGCAAAGCCACCGACCATGGCGATGAAGCCAAAGGTCAACTGCGTAAATTCGCCGCCCAGAAAGGGAAAACTCGTAATGGTGGAAGGGCTGGTCACTGAACTACCGATACCCAGCAGCAATCCCATAAAGGCAAGAAGTGAAACCGGGAACATAAAGGTTTTTCCCAGACTTTGGAAAAACTCCCATGATTTTGACTTAAAAGATTTTTTTTGTGTCATGTAGGGACCCTCGGATTTTTAGGATAATGGAAGGCGCTACCCGGTTTAAGGACGCGCCTTCATATTTGCGAGGCTTATAGTTATTTTGAGATATTGCTGTAATACGCTGTCGGATCAGGCCTCCGCCGGTAGCCGTAACCGATTCGCTGAGCCGCAGACGGCGATTTTGCTTCTGACCACTTCTTTCATGGCGTCCATGCCAACCCGCATGTAAAAGCGCGGGTCATTGCCCTGCGGATTTTCAGCAAACCAGGCTTTGACGGCGTCAGAGAAGGCGATCTTCAACTCGGTTGCGACGTTGACTTTGCAGATGCCCAACTCGATGGTGCGGCGAACATATTCATCCGGCACATCGCTTGCGCCATGCAGCACCAGCGGCACCGTCACCACTTCCCGGATTTCCGCCAGCCGCTGGAAGTCGATTTTTGGCCGTTTGGTATAGAGACCATGTGCCGTGCCGATAGCCACGGCAAGGCTGTCAACACCGGTCAACTCAACAAAGCGTTTCGCCTCCTGCGGGTCGGTGAGAAAGGCGCTTTCCGCGTCGACGCTCATGTCGTCTTCTACCCCGCCCAGGCGGCCCAGTTCGGCCTCAACGCTGCAATCGTTGAGGTGGCAGAAATCGACCACCGATTTCACCAGCTTCACGTTTTGTTCAAACGGATAGTGGCTGCCATCGATCATCGCGCTGCGTACGCCGGCGTGAACCTTACGGCGAATGTCATCCAACGATTCGTGATGATCGAGATGCAGCGCCAGCGGCATGTCGTAAGTGAGCGAATACGCGCTGCACAGGGCGTAGATCTCTTCCAGGGCAATGTGTTTAAACGTGCCGGGAGTCCCCGCGAGGATCACCGGCGAGCGCATTTCGCTGCACACCTCGAGGATCGCCTGGATCGTTTCGGCGTTGTGGATGTTAAACGCCGGTACGGCGTAGCCGTTGGCCTGCGCATCCTGCAGAAGGTATTTCGTTGAGATAATGCTCATAAGAAGATCCTCTTAAGCCTGCCACGGATGAATAATCACGCCTTGCACAACACGATTGACCGTGCCGCTGGCAGAGGGGGTATCTGGGGTATTGCCAACACGAATCGACTGAGTCAGCGCAAAGACCTGGGCGTACATCAGGAAACAGAACGCCTGTTCCATGTCGATAAACGAACGGGAAGGGGGCAGCAGAATATGCGGGCCTGCTTCGATGATGGCATCCGTTTCCGCGGCAATCGCGACCACGCGCATTGCCTGACGATCGCGGCGCAGTTCCGCCAGCAGATCCAGGTCGTACTGGCGCGTGTAAGAGTGGCTGGAGATGAACACCACGATAAGCGTTTCGTTATCGACCAGTGATTTTGGTCCGTGGCGGAAACCGGTTGGCGAGTCGTAGAAGGCCGCCAGTTTGCCGGCGGTTAGCTCCAGCACCTTCAGCGCAGACTCACGCGCGATACCTTGTAATCCGCCGCTGCCCAGATAGACGACGCGTTTCCAGGCGCCGTCGCCAAAGACACCCTGGCTAAAATCGCCGAGTGAGTCGAGGATCGCCTGGCTGCGATCGGCCACGTCCCGGAAGGTCTGGCTGTTGATGATCTCCGGCGCGAATACCGCCAGGCAGCTTGCCATCATGGTGGTAATGCTGCTGGTCATGGCAAAGCCGCGATCGTGCGTTTCGGCCGGCATCAGCAGGGCGAAAGCGTTATCGCTGTCGACCAGATTTTGGTACAGGCTGCCCGCTTCGTTACAGGTAATTGACAGGTGGTAGCACTCAGGAACGAACTGGTTGGCCAGCTCAACGGCAGCCACGCTCTCCGGGCTGTTGCCCGAGCGGGCAAATGAAACCAGCAGCAGCGGGTGTGCCGGGTTCAGATAGTCCATTGGATTGGTGACGAGGTCGGTGGTGGGTACGGCGCTGATATTTTTCCCCGTGTGGCGGGAAAGCCATGGGGCGATGGTTTCGCCAATAAATGCCGACGTTCCGGCCCCGGTCAGTACGATGCGCAGATCGGTTTTGCGTAACAGCGGTGTCAGAAAAGCATCAATGGTCGATCGGATCGCATCAATATTTTTCAGTGAACGGATCCAACTCGCAGGCTGCTGGCGGATCTCTTCCTCTGTCCAGGTACCGGTTGTCGAGGCGGCGGAGATATAGGTTTCTGGCATAACGTAAGTCCTTAGTCTTGTAAATTCCACATCAGACGCTGGCAATAGGTCGCTATCTTTCGTTTCGTTTCACTTGTTCACTTTATCGGTTAATTAAAATCTATAGAAAAGAAATCGAAAGTTCAATGATCGAATGGGAAATAAAACGAAAATTATGATCTTAAGAGGGGTGTTTTATTTAT